>CALZUQ010000007.1 GCA_945829425.1 uncultured bacterium
CACTCTACCTTGAACTCACGCTTCAGACGGTCGATGATGATGTCGAGGTGGAGCTCACCCATACCTGAGATGACAGTCTGTCCTGACTGCTCGTCGGTACGTACGGTGAATGTTGGGTCCTCCTCGGCAAGTTTTGCAAGACCGTTGTCAAGCTTGGCGATGTCTGCCTGTGACTTCGGCTCTACAGCGATAGAGATAACCGTGTCAGGGAAGGTCATTGACTCAAGAACGATAGGATGAGCCTCGTCGCAGAGGGTATCACCGGTACGGATGTCCTTGAAGCCTACACCAGAACCTATATCGCCGGCAGCAATCTCCTCAACAGGGTTCTGCTTGTTGGAGTGCATCTGGAAGAGACGGCTTACGCGCTCTTTCTTGCCGGAACGTGGGTTGTAAAGGTAAGAACCGGCTGTAACAGTACCGGAATAAACGCGGAAGAAGACGAGACGGCCTACATACGGGTCGGTAGCAATCTTGAATGCGAGAGCTGACGTAGGATCGTCAACAGAAGGCTTGCGGTCTTCCTCTTCCTCTGTGTCAGGGTTGGTACCTACGATATTTTCTGTGTCCATAGGTGACGGAAGGAGAGCGCAGACATAGTCGAGCATGGTCTGCACACCCTTGTTCTTGAATGAAGAACCACAGAGCATAGGAACGCACTGGAGAGAGAGACAGCCCTTGCGTACTGCTGCTATAATCTCTTCCTCAGTGATTGTAGAAGGATCTTCGAAGTACTTCTCCATGAGAGCCTCGTCGAATTCTGCAGCAGACTCCAGGAGCTTGTCACGCCATTCGTTACACTCGTCAACCATGTCGGCAGGAATGTCCTCGATGTCGTAGTCAGCACCCATTGTCTCGTCGTGCCAGAAGATAGCCTTCATCTTCACAAGGTCAACGAGACCCTTGAAGCTCTCCTCAGCGCCGATAGGGCAGCAGAGGCTCACAGGGTTTGCTCCGAGCACCTCTTTCATCTGCCTTACCACGTCATAGTAGTTTGCGCCTGAGCGGTCCATCTTGTTGACGTAACCAATACGTGGCACGTTGTACTTGTCTGCCTGACGCCATACCGTCTCTGACTGTGGCTCTACGCCACCTACGGCACAGTATGTTGCCACAGCACCGTCGAGGACACGGAGCGAACGCTCCACCTCAGCAGTGAAGTCAACGTGTCCCGGAGTGTCGATAAGGTTTATCTTGTACTGGTGGTTCTGATAGTTCCAGAAACATGTTGTGGCAGCAGACGTGATGGTGATACCACGCTCCTGCTCCTGAGCCATCCAGTCCATCGTTGCGCTACCGTCGTGAGTCTCACCGATTTTGTGAGTCTTTCCGGTGTAGAAAAGGATACGTTCTGATGTCGTTGTCTTACCGGCATCGATGTGAGCCATGATGCCGATATTACGTGTAAAATGCAAATCGTGCTTAGCCATTTCTTTTTACCTCCTTAAATTATTAGAAACGGAAATGTGCGAATGCACGGTTAGCCTCTGCCATACGGTGCATATCTTCCTTACGCTTGAAAGCGCCACCCTGATTGTTGTATGCGTCCATGATTTCTGCTGCGAGTTTGTCAGACATGCCCTTGCCGCCACGCTTGCGAGCAAAGAGGATCATGTTCTTCATTGACACTGACTCACGACGGTCAGGACGAATCTCTGTAGGAACCTGGAATGTAGCACCACCGATACGGCGGCTCTTTACCTCTACATGAGGAGTGATGTTGTCGAGAGCCTGCTTCCATATCTCAAGAGCGGACTTCTCCTCGTTCTTCATCTTCTCGCCGACGGTCTTAAGAGCGTTATAGAAAATCTCGTAAGAGATGTTCTTCTTGCCGTCATACATGAGGTGGTTTACGAACTTTGACACTTTCTTGTCGTTGTACACTGGATCCGGAAGGATCAAGCGCTTCTTTGGTTTTGCTTTTCTCATTGTTTGTTTTGTCGATTAATCTTGCATGGGGCTGTCTTTTCTCGTTCTTCAACATCCGCTCCCGGATATTTACTCAACCTTCTTTAGTCTCCAGCAAAACATTGAAATGTTGAATTGTTTTCTTTTTTTGTCCTGTGCTATATCTGTAAAGCCTTATTACTTCTTAGCCTTTGGACGCTTAGCACCGTACTTTGAACGACGCTGTGTTCTGTTTGCCACACCTGCGGTATCAAGTGTTCCACGAACGATGTGATAACGTACACCTGGGAGGTCCTTGACACGACCGCCACGAACAAGCACGATAGAGTGCTCCTGAAGGTTGTGGCCCTCTCCTGGGATGTAAGAGTTCACCTCTTTCTGGTTTGTCAAACGTACACGGGCAACTTTACGCATTGCCGAATTAGGCTTCTTAGGTGTTGTTGTGTAAACGCGGACGCAAACGCCACGACGCTGAGGACAAGCCTCCAGCGCAGGTGACTTGCTCTTGTCTGCGAGCACCTGTCTGCCTTTTCTAACTAACTGTTGAATTGTAGGCATAATTGTAATTTTTTGATTTATATATTGTTTTTGCTTATATACACAACTATTCAAGGCTGTTTTTCAAGCCATTTCGGGTTGCAAAGGTACTATATTTTTTGAAATTAACCTAATTATATAAGTTGCAACAAGTTGATAGAATATAACATTTAATAAAAAATAACTTATTACAATATATATTAGCAGTAATATTTTCGTTTCGCCTAAAAAAATCACGACCTGCACGAAAAAAAACTAACGGAAGAAGGGGCACAAACACCATAGCCAAAGACTGAGTGGTTTTGGGATTTCAGCCTGATCGTGGAAAAACCGTACGGATCGGAAAAGACGGGAGGCGTCAAGCCTCACCGCCGTTGTTGTTGCCGAAAGGAGCTATCGTACGGCCACCGGCTCCCGGAAGCTGTATCTTGCCGAACTGCTTCTCGTAGCGCATGATATTCTCCTGAAGGGCGTGGAGAAGGCGAACAGCGCTCTCAGGGGCTACAATGACGCGAGAATTGACGTTCGCCTTCGGCATTCCGGGAAGAATAGTGGCGAAGTCAAGGGTAAACTCCGTACTTGAATGGCTTATGACTGCAAAGTTTGAGTATACGCCGTTTGCCACCTCTGGTTTTAGCTCAAGCTGCATCTGCTTGTTCATCGGGTTGTTGTTCTGGTTGTTGTCCATTTTTCTGTCTGTTTTTATTTTCCGGTTTCTGAATATACACCTATTTAAATATATTACGCATGTCCTTTTAAACAGCCCTTCAGGTCATGAGTCAGGAGGACAAGTCTCCCTGCGTCAAGACAACACTGTTTTTGTGTTGACACACAATGACGCCACGCTATGGGCTGTTTTTCTGTCAATTGCTCTGCAAAGATAGTTATTTTTCTTTTCACACACAAGAAAAACGTCTCTCTTTTTTGCTTTTTTCAGCCGACGTCAGAACGGACAGGGTGAAGACAACGTCATCACCTCACTGGACTTCGGGTGGACGAACGTCATTCTCGCTGCATGAAGAAGCATGCGGCTGTCGGGAGTGCCATACAACTCATCGCCGACGATTGGTGCGTTGAGACCTTCTCTGTGCGCACAATGCACTCTGAGCTGGTGTGTCCTTCCTGTCTTAGGCTGAAGCTCCAGGCGTGCCTTTGTAATGTCTGCGTCAAGAACAGTGTAATGAGTAACAGCTTCTTTACCTGTTTCTTTGTCAACCTTTTGCCTGGGACGGTTGAGGTAGTCAGGAGAGAGGGGGAGGACGACATCTCCTTCATCACCCGTGCGGAGCATACTCGCCTCACACGGCTGCCTTACAACAGCATAATAAACCTTATGCACCTCTCGGAGAGCGAAGGCACGTTGCATCTCGCGTTGTGTCTCAACGTCTTTTGCGAACAACAGTATGCCGGAGGTCTGCATGTCCAGACGGTGGACACACAGCATGGCAGCTCCTCCCCGCTCCTCTGACAGTATCTCCTGAGCCGAGAGCCGTCGGCCTTTGCCTGGCACGGACAGCATTCCCGACGGTTTGTCGACAGCGACAAGCCACGGGTCTTCATAAACCATGGTTATCGTGCCACGTTCCTCTCCATCGAGTGGGTTCGCCTCAACGTCCATGCCCTGAAGCATGAAGTCGAGGATGGGGCGGCACTTGCCCTGGCAGGCAGGATAGCACTCACCGTGATGGCGTATCTCGCCAGCAGGAGAACGTCCCCACCAGAACTCTGCCATGCAGAGGGGCTCATAGCCGTGAAGAAAGGCATACTGCAGGAGTTTCGGGGCGCAACACTCTCCTGCTCCTGAGGGAGGGATGACGAGAGGGGTGTCAGCGAAGATGTCGCAAAGGTCTTTCTCTTCTCCCTTTACGTTGCGCACAACGAAATGGCGGAAAAGCCATGTCTGCAGAGCGTCGGACTTCTCCTTACGTTCCTTGCGGAGCGATGCCAGCTTTGTGTTCCATTCCGCAACAGCATGACGAAGAGGAAGGAGGGTCTCCTCGTGACGACGCTTCAAACGTCTCATCTCGGCCTTCATAAACTGGCTCTCACGGATAAGGGAGGATGCGTCGTGGCACTGCTGACGAAGAGCATCACGGCGTTCTTTGGCTGCCTGCATCTGTTTGCGGTATTCCTCCTCCTCTCTTCGGCATGACTCTTCCGCTTCTGAAAGACGCAGACATGCTACGCGGCTCTGTGGCGATGTCTCCAAGGCAAGGATCGTACTGTTGATTTCCGATATCTCTCTTTCGTGGACGGCGAAATATCCGTCGGGCTGGAGGTAGTCGAAGACTGGGGGAACCCACCCCTCCCATTCCGACTGAGAGAGAATCTGTCCGGAGAAAGCCTTCAAATAGCCTATGGCTCCTGACACGTCTCTCACCACAAGCACTCCGAACATTTTACCCCGGCATATCTCGTCACGCCATTCGTCCTTGGAAGCTATCTCGTCCTTGACGTGCGCCATGGCAGACACAGCGAGAGGATGGGCGACATAATAGTATGGGCAGTTGAACCGCTCAGGAGGTAAAATGCCATTAGCAAGAGGAGTAAAACAAGTGTACATAATACAAATATAACATTGGATTTCTATGCAAAGGTAATAAATTCCTTAATAAAAACACAGTATTAAGTTAAAAAAAGAAATACAGATAGATTTAAATCAACAATATACTAAATAATCGAAAATATCTACGGATTTTCTTGCAAGTGTCTAATTTTGTGAGTAACTTTGCATCGTGTTTTTCATAGTATTAGATTTAAGGTTAACAAAGATTGGGACAGAGCGCTGTCCCATTTTTATTTTAAATCGCCAGAAAAGACATTGTTGCCCACAAAACTTGCCGTTTTCATGGTTATAATACTATTTTAACTTAAGTCGGGTTATTTTTCCACGGGTAAAAGGTCTGGAAATTACTGGTTGGCGTTATGTCATTACTGAAGGCTGGCAGACAGACATAGCCTTTATGGCAAAAAAACATACGGGATAATGGAATACAACAACAAGTTTTTTTTGCAAAAATGGGGAATACGACAACTTGTTTTTTAAAAAGGAAAGAAAGACTCAAGAAAACGGATACCAAGACGATTATATATATATTAAGGTATAAGAAAAAACATGCGCCAATCGACAATTAAGTTTTATTAACGTGACACAATCTTTGAAAAATAACAAAAAGTTTGCAGGGAGCAATAAAAATGCGTACTTTTGTATTCGGAAAAACATATTTTAATTTATTAACTAACCTAAATCAGTAACAACATGAGTTTTACTTTATCAGTAAAAAGGTTGTCCATGCTTGTGGTTTTCAGCATGTTCTACCTCTTGTCGTTCGCCCAGAGCGCTATCTCGGGAACAGTAGAAGATGGCAATGGCGAACCAATTGTTGGTGCCAGCGTACTTATTAAAGGAACGTCAGCAGGTACCGTTACTGACATCAATGGTGCTTTCACTATACAGAAAGTTTCACCAAATGATGTTATAGTAGTTTCTTCTATAGGCTTTACTTCAAAGGATGTGAAGGTGGGCAGACAGTCTACGCTCAACATCGTGCTGAAGGAAGACATGGCAAACCTTGAGGAGGTTGTCGTTATCGGTTACGGCACCATGAAACGTAAAGACCTCACAGGATCCGTGGCTTCTGTAACGGGAGAGGCATTGCAGAAGAACCCGGTATCTACAATAGCTGAGGCGCTCCAGGGACAGCTGCCTGGCGTAAACGTGGTGTCACAGGACGGACGCCCGGGGGCTACAATGTCTATACGTGTACGAGGAGGAGGGTCTATCACACAGTCCAACGACCCGCTCTACATCGTTGACGGAATGCCGGTGTCACGTATCGACGATATCCCTGCCGACAACATCGAAAGCATCGACGTGCTGAAAGATGCTGCTTCAACAGCTATTTACGGTGCGCGAGGAGCTAACGGCGTTATACTCATCACTACGAAAGGTGCAAAGGAGGGTAAGGCGCTCGTGAAGTATAACATGTACTACCAGATGCGTCCGGCACCTGAGCAGCTCGACGTGCAGAATGCTTATGACCATGTGCTGCACAACTGGGGATATGCCACAGCATACGGTGCTACGTATGGCGAAGGTGTGGCAAAATACTATGGCCTCGGATCAAAGTACGGCAACCACATAAACGAATACAAGAATGTGGGCGTACACAACTGGATGGACGACGTGCTCTCAAGCGGAAGCATGTGGAATAACGATCTGTCGGTAAGCGGTGGTACAAACCGTACGAAGTATTACGCTTCGGTAAACTACTCGAACATTGACGGAAGCCTCATCAACTCCGGATTCCGCCGTTGGAACATCAACTTCAAGCTCCAGCAGGAAATAACAAACAGCCTCACACTTGACCTCAACGCACGCTACACAGAAATGCGCTTCGAGGGAAACCGCTACGACTTCGCGACAGGAGCATACCGTTACAAGCCTATCGACAAGCCGTTCGGTTCGGACGACCCTACAGACCTCGGAATGGGTTCGGCATCTGCAGAAGATGCTTACAACCCGGTAAAGAGTGTGGAGGACGTGAACAACATTCGTGACGTATACCGACTCAACCTCAACACGGGACTCACATGGAAGGTGATAAAAGGACTTACGGCAAAGACGGAACTCCTCGCGGCACGCAACTGGTCGAAAACGCAGACATACGACGGAGGACACACAAACGGTGCAGGATACAGCACGGCTAAACTGACAAACGCTGACGGATATAACCTTCGTTGGGACACAACACTCAGCTATGAGGTACAGGGACTCGGAGAGAACCACAGCCTCAACATCATGGCTGGTAACGAGGTGCTCTCAAGCAAGAGTAACAACGCCGTGATTTACGGCGTGGGATATCCTACAGAGTGGAACATGGAACAGGTATTCGGAAACATCAACTTCTCGGACAAGGACAAGGCGATGGATTATGTTTCTACAAACATTGGAGTACCGTCACATACCGTATCATGGTTCGGACGAGTGAACTACACACTCCTTGGACGTTACCTCTTCACGGCTACAATGCGTGCCGACGGTTCTTCTAAGTTCAGTAAGGGAAACCAGTGGGGATATTTCCCGGCTGCGGCAGTAGCATGGCGTCTCTCTGACGAACCGTTCATGGAGGGGACACGCTCTTGGCTCGACAACTTGAAGCTACGTCTCTCGTTCGGTACATCAGGTAACGATGGCATCGACGCTTCTTCGTTCTATACTACATGGACATCAAGCACTGCGACAGTTAACGGACAGACCGTTACGACATACAAGCCAGGATCACTGCTCGGCAATCCCGACCTGACATGGGAGACAACAACGTCTCGCAACATAGGTATAGACTACAGCTTCTTCAACGGAAAGCTCCACGGTGCTATCGACGCATACTGGAACTCAACCAAGGACTGTCTCATGCGTGTACCTATAGACCCTACTGCCGGAGCAAGCTACTGGATGCAGAACGTGGCAAAGACATCTAACAAAGGTGTCGAGCTGACTCTCAACTACAACGCTGTACGAACAAAGGACTTCGACCTCAAAATCGGAGTGACATATAACTTCAACAAAAACAACGTCGACGACCTTACTGACGGAGTCCTCGCAAGCGCGCACACAGGTTGGGGTTCGACACTCAGCATTCCTTACTATGACTACATAGTAAAAGAAGGCGAGCCTGTAGGACTCATACAGGGCTTCAACAGCCTCGGATATTACACTGTCGATGACTTCAACGTTGTTGATGGCGTATGGACTCTGAAACCTGGAGTGCCTGACACAAAGGTTGGAAACTGGGCAGGAGGGTCGTACTACAACATACCTAAGGGACAGGTGGCATTCCCTGGTGTTGCGAAGTTTGAAAACACAGATGGCGACGGCACTGTGACAGCTGACGACGCTACAATAATCGGTCGTGCACAGGCTGAGCATACTGGCGGATTCAACATCAACGCTCGTTACAAGAACATTGACTTCTCGGCAGGATTCACATACCAGATAGGCGGTAAGGTTTACAACGCTAACGTCATGCGAGACATGATGGGCGACAAGGACACATCGCTCGGCTACAACAGACTCGCAGAGGTCAGCGACTGCTGGCAGATGTTCAAGGTCGACGCTAACGGAGACCTCGCGGCAGTTACAGACCCTACAGAGCTCGCTGCTCTCAACACCGGTGCTAAATACGCACTCCCATACTCTGAGTATGGTATAGTAAGCTCGAAATTCGTGGAGGACGCTTCTTACCTCCGCCTGCAGACTCTCACCATAGGCTACACACTCCCAAAGTCTCTCATAAGAACAATTGGACTCTCTAACGTACGTGTGTACTTCACTGGTGGTAACCTCTTCTGCCTAAAGGGATATTCTGGCATAGACCCAGACGTAAACGTCAGCCCTTCGGTAGACAGCAGCTATTCTGGCTTCCCAACACCGAACTACGACTACCGCTCATATCCTAAGAGCCGTACATTCACCTTCGGTATCAATGTAGCATTCTAAACAAAAAGGAGACAAAGAAATGAAAAACAAGATATTGAATATCGCACTCTACGGTGCGGCTATTATGGCCACAACATCATGTAGCGATTTCCTCGAGACAAAGTCGGTATCTACCGCCGACGGAGATTTCGTGTTCTCGAACATGGTAACCGCACGCGCTGCCATGGACGGCGCATACAGTGAGTGGCACGGGGCTGTCAGCGCACACATATACGGCGACGGACTCTTCTACGCACTTGACATCGCCGGTTCAGACATAATGCGACATCCAGAGAAATACGCCAACCAGCTGCCACGACACCAACCCGAGACATTCTATGAGGGTGGAGCAGCAGCAGCGGCATATAACGCAGTGACTTACGGAAAAGAGGCTCCTAACAGTCCTTACGCAGTGCTGTTCTCTGTCGTGGGTAAGGCAAACGCCATAGCATCGGCTATAGAGAACATGGAAGGTTACGCTGAGATGATGGCTCAGGACAAACCGTCTAACCTCTCACAGCTCTACGGTGAGGCAATATGTCTACGAGCTACGGCTTACCGCGAACTGATAAAATACTACGGTGACGTGCCTTATCAGTCTGTCTTCGGTGTCGCTGCCGGAAATATTGTAGGACGTGACTCAATATATGATGTCCTCATTGACGACGTCAACAGAGTCGCTCCTCTTATGAACCCGGTAGGAAAAGACAACAAAAACTACTTCTCAAAGACATACGCATACGCTCTCGTAGGACGTCTCGCTATAGAAGCGGCAGGATATCAGACACGACGTGGTGACATAAGCCGGACGGACGGAAAAGGAAACACACTGACCTTTGAGACGCTCGGAACAGAGAACAACGGTGCTTCCTATGGCCGACGTGCTGACTACCGCAGCCTATACGAAAAGGCAAAGACGGCATACAGCACATGTCTCGCAAACCTCGGAGCATGTTCTTTCAGCGCAGATTACTGCACTCTCTTCGACGAGCTTCACGCAAGCGACAACGCATATACTACAGAGGCTATATATGAAGAGCCGTTCAGTCAGGGCGCATCAGGAAACGACCCACGATCTTACTCTCTCGGACGTCCTTCTTCAGGAGGTTCTTCAAAGGCATATCCTTGCAAGGCGTACGGACAGGGACGTATCAACCCGGCATTCTACTACGGTGTCTTCGACCCTAACGACGTACGTCGAGACATAAGCTGTGGAGTGACTGGCTCAACGGGAAAAGGCTTCGAGAAAGTGATAAGCTTCACGCCGGGTTCAAAGGCTGACGCAGGTGGTATATCATGCAACAAGTTCGATGAGTGCCGACAGCCTACTGTATGGACTGCAAACCAGCGCCGATCAGGTATCAACGCCGTGTACATGCGTCTCTCTGAGGTGTACCTCGGATATGCTGAGGCTTGTGCCATGACTGGCGACGAGGCTACTGCAAAGGAGTATCTGGCGAAAATCAGAAACCGTGCATTCAACGGCAACGGAAATGTCGACGCATTCATAGCTGCCGAAGGCTCTCTCTTCAAGGCTATCATCGACGAGAGAGGATTTGAGTTTGCAGGAGAGGGTGACCGTCGCTGGACACTCATACGCTCAGGACTGCTCCCAGAGAAGATACGTGAGATAAAGGCTCTCACAGCAGACATGATCAGCGGACTGAAAGCCAACGGATACTATACCTTCAAGAACGGCAACACCATCTCTAACGTCATATACACTAAAATGGTTGACCCGAAGAAGGAGTTCGGACTGAAGTCACGTCTCGTAGGAGCATGCACAGACAAGAGCAACCCTGTACTCTTCCCGGGATGGCGCGGACAGAAAGACTGGGAGGACGTAAGCGGATTCACAGGATATGCTTCTAACAGCAAGTCAAACGTTGCTATCAAAGGGCTCTTCGAGAAGCTATCTGACGCAGAGATTGCTGCTCTGAAGGCTGACGGATATGGCGAGCAGGCATGGGGCAGCGACATAGTAAAGAACGAGGCAGAGTATTCTGACTACCTCTTCTACGGTTATGACTATGTAAAAGCTCCTATCTATCTCTTCCCATTCTCTCCGAACGCTATAGCTACAGGTGGGTTCCTCAACGGATACGGCTTCGCCAACGAATAATATTCTTACAGAAACCAAAGCTTCACTGACGAAGAAATGGCTTCGTTGGCTGACGCTATGGGTAAAGAACAAACATTATAGCCTGGTAATTGCGGCGCATCCTTTTGGGTGCGCCGTTTTTCATGCAAGAAAAGAGACAGGCAGCAAAGGATATTACCGTCGCATATTCAATCAGAAAATGGCATAAGAATAAAAAAAACATAACAGGGTTTGGAGATATGGAGTAAAAATAGTACCTTTGCCAAGTAAAAAAACAAAGGACGAGACATTAGTAAAGAAAAGAAGAGATGCTCTACGTTGACGTGATACTGCCTTTAGGTGTGGAAGGATTGCTTACATACTCTGTTCCGGAAAGACTGGAAGGGAGCGTGAAGGAGTATGTACGTGCTGTAGTGCCTCTCGGAAAATCAAAGAAGTACACAGGACTGATAGTCAGCGTACATAGTAATCCGCCTGAGAAAAAACAGATAGACGGAAAAAATCAGGAGAGAAATATAGATGACAGCAGGTTTCAGGAGAGAACTACAGAAAACGGAAAACGTCAGAATACAACCATAGAAGAGGACAAACCAGGAATAGAGGTAAAGGATATCATCGACGTTCTCGACGACACACCTGTCCTTCTCGAATATCAATATCGTCTGTGGCAATGGATTGCCGACTACTACCTTTGCCCTATAGGCGATGTCTTCCGTGCGGCTTTCCCGGCTGGAATGAAGCAGGAGGATGGCTATACGGCAAAGACAGAGACCTATGTCAGACTTACGCCAGCCTACCGCAGCGAGGCTTCCATTCACTTGGCTCTGAACATGCTTCGTAAGGCGAGCAAGCAATTAGAGGCTTTCAATACGTATCTCTTCCTCTCGCATTACGACACAATAGAGGGTGAAGAGACTACGGAACGAGTGACGGAGATAACCCGTGAGGAGCTTACGAACAATGCCAAGTGTTCTAACGCTACGGTTAAAGCACTCGTGGAGCGCGGAATCCTTGAGACTTATGAGGTGACGGTAGGTCGGCTGAACCACAACGGAAAGGTGGAGCAGGAAACATTAAGTCCGCTGACAGTGCCGCAGCAGAAAGCATATGATGATATAATGGAAAGTCCGGAGACGGTTCCGACACTTCTGCAGGGCGTGACGGGGTCAGGTAAGACAGAGATATACATTCACCTCATACAACAATATATTGACGAAGGGAGACAGGTGTTGTATCTGTTACCGGAAATAGCACTTACGGTGCAGATGACGGAACGTCTGCAACGTGTCTTCGGCAACCGTATGGCGGTCTATCATTCACGTTATAGTGACGCAGAGCGTGTGGAGATATGGCAGAAACAGTTGTCCGACAAGCCTTATGACATAATTCTCGGAGCTCGCTCGGCTGTGTTCCTCCCTTTCCAGCGTCTTGGTATGATAATAATTGACGAAGAGCATGAGACTTCCTTCAAGCAGCAAGACCCTGCACCACGTTACCACACCCGCAGTATAGCACTCATGATGGGAGCAAAGATGGGAGGCGTGCGAATAGTACTTGGAACGGCGACACCGTCAATGGAGTCATATCATAACGCCATGTCGGGAAAGTTCCGGTTGGTACAGCTGACAGAGCGTTACCAAGGCATGGAACTGCCGGAGACAGAGGTTGTGGACATTGCCGACCTTCAGCGCAGAAAGATGATGCAAGGTCCCTTTTCGCCTCGTCTGCTTCGTGCCATGCGTGAGGCTCTTGACAACGGCAGACAGGTTATATTGTTCCAGAACCGTAGAGGCTTTGCACCTATGGTGGAATGCCACGAATGCGGTTGGGTACCCAAATGCAAGAACTGCGATGTTACGCTCACCATGCACAAAATGGCAGGTTTCCTTACATGCCATTACTGCGGTTTTACATACTCTATACCTCAGAAATGTCCGTCGTGCTTCTGTAAGGACATTCGCGAGAAAGGCTATGGAACGGAGAAAATAGAGGAATACCTTGCCAATATGGGCTTTGAAGCCATTTCGCGTATGGACCTCGATACGACACGTACAAAGAACGCTTACGAACGTATCATTAAAGACTTTGCGCAAGGCAAGACGAAAATCCTCATAGGCACGCAAATGGTTACGAAAGGCTTGGACTTTGCCAATGTCGGCATAGTAGGAATACTCAACGCCGACTCCATGATGAACATTCCCGACTTCCGGGCTTACGAATATACGTTCCAGATGCTCTGTCAGGTGTCGGGGAGAGCCGGAAGACAAGGTGAGAGAGGTAAGGTGATACTACAGACGAAGAAACCTCAGGAACCGGTGATACGACAGGTGACAGCCAATGACTTCACGGCTTTCTACGCACAGCAATGCGAAGAGAGAAGTCTGTTCAGATATCCTCCCTATACAAGAGTGGTGTATATCTTCCTTCGACATAGCAAGGAACAGTACGTCGAGAATGCAGCAATAGAGATGGGGAGCAGGCTGCGGCAGCTCTTTGGCAGCAGAATCTTAGGTCCCGACCGTCCTGCTGTAGCAAGAATCAAGGCGATGTTCATCCGTAAGATTGTCGTGAAGCTGGAAATCGGCATAGACCTCAAGAGAGTCAGGACTTATCTACAAACCATACGCCGTGACATCCTCAATGACAAACGGTATGCCTCAATGCAGATATACTATGACGTCGACCCGCAGTAAAGGCAGGTATATTAAGGTGGGCAACATTAAAGACTGGCAACATTAAAGGTGCGTCCTGAGGACAAGTCTCCAGCCAAAAGCCAACACAGCTACTGACCGCCTCGCTAATGTGGACATTCAAGGAGTCAATGCAACGAGAAACGATACAACATACAACCCAATAACAAGAAATAAAAAATGAAAAAGACATTAATGACATTGGCGCTTGCCTTCGCAACACTTGCCGGCAATGCGCAGAGTTCTATCACGATGAAATTCTCCGACATTACTGTCGACACTGTTTTCGTGGAGAACATTACGAAGAAGTCAGTAGACACCTTGCTGGTCAAGAATGGAGAAACGACCTATTCATGTGATGCCAAAGACGAGGTTCAGGCCGTGGAGGTCGCTTTTGTGGTTGACGGCGAAGTGCGACAGCTCATGACATACGCTGTACCAGAAGAGAATGGCATAATTACTGCCAGCAGGAAGCAACTTACTTACAGCGGCTCGAAGTTCTTTGACGAGTATGACAAATACAAGTCTATTGTTATTGACGACCAGACGAGAATTCAAGAACTGCTATCTGAATTCAAGAAGAAAACTCTGGCGGGAGAGAACAGAGACTCTCTCGTAAAAGTAATAAGACCGCAGTTTTTTGAAGCTTCAAAGAGAATGGAGGACAAAAACATCGCATATATCAAGGCAAATCCTAACAGCAACGTCTCCGTTGTCCTCATTTCATACCTTCAAGAAAACCAAGAAGAGCTGCTGTCGCTCATCTCCGACGAGGTTAAGAAAGGTCCTTTCAAGAACGTCGTGGCAGAGATAGAAGCCTCCATAGCCGAGAACAAGGCACTCGAAGAAGCCAAGAAAAACCTTGCAGAAGGTAAGCCGGCACCGGAATTTACGTTGAAGGACATCAACGGCAAGGACCTTGCACTCTCCTCGCTGAGAGGAAAATACGTCGTCCTTGACTTCTGGGGATCATGGTGCGGATGGTGTATAAAGGGTATACCGGAAATGAAGAAATACTACGAGAAATACTCCGGCAAAATGGAAATTCTCGGAATAGACTGCAACGATACGGAAGAGAAATGGCGTAATGCCGTGGCAAAGCATGCCATTCCATGGAAACACGTTTATTGTCCACGGAAGTCTGACGTGACAGCACGCTATGCCATAGAGGGCTATCCGACTAAGATTATCATTGACCCAGAGGGAAAAATCGTGAAGACTGTAGTGGGTGAAGACCCTGCCTTCTATACTTTCCTCGACGAACTGTTCAAATGACATGCAGAATAACGTTGTCCCTCCCCACCCAAAACCGACAATGGGCGTCGGGGGGACTTTCTTAAGGAGGAGAAGCTCCATAGCCTCCTAAATATTAACCCTATACACACTATGAGAAACAAGTCATTTTTTTTACTCTGTTTTTTTCTGTTGTTTCCAAGCATTCCCGCTTTGTCGCAGGGAAAGAAGAAGACCAATTATAAGGCTGTCCTTAAGAGACAGGACGAGGCGTTCTTCTCCACGCCAGAGGCAAGGAGGGTCGGCGACCAGCTGATACTCTTCCAAAGAGTTACAGGAGGATGGCCGAAGAACACCGACATGGTCACTCCGCTGACCTACGAGCAGCGCAAAGCGGTAGAAGCAGAAAAAGGTCGTACCGACGACTCCACAGTAGACAACAACGCTACAACACGGCAGATGCTTTTCCTCGCCAACCTCTACCGTATCACGAAAGAGCCAAGATACCGTGAGGCAGTGAGAAAAGGCATGGAATACCTGCTCTCCGGACAATATGACAACGGAGGATGGCCGCAGTTCTGGCCAGACCCTAAGGGCTATCAGATACACATAACGTACAACGATGGCAACATGGCGAACATCATGAAACTCTTTATGGCAGCCACGTCTGGGAAGAAACCTTTCGACAACGACATTGCCGACGAAGCATTGCGCAGTAGGATGGAGAAAGCTGTTGAACGTGGCATAGAGTGCATTCTGAAGACTCAGATACGCGTAAAGGGAAAACCTACGGTATGGTGTCAGCAGCATGACCGGGAGACCTTCGAACCTGCCGGTGCACGTGCCTTTGAACTCCCCTCATACTGCTCGGCAGAGAGTGAGGGACTCGTAGAGGTGCTCATGGATGTCGCAAATCCCGACAAACGTATCATTGAGGCGGTAAACGGTGCCATGGCTTGGTTTGACAAGTACAAGATCACGGGATATAAGGTTGTGAGGACAGGAAGGTTTGACGACCTCGCAGGACGCGACACACGTTTAGTTGCGGACAAAGCCGCCAAGCCGTTATGGGGACGTTTCTACGATCTGGAATACTGTGAGCCGTTTCTTGTAGACCGCGACGGAATTCCACGCCGCCGTTTAGAGGATATCGGCTTTGAACGCCGCTCCGGCTACGCATGGTACTGCGACTCTCCTGCCATGCTTTATGAACGTTACGACAGCTGGGCAGACAAATTCTGTCCGAAGAAAAAGGTAAAGATAAGCCTTGAGAGCAAGGGCGGCAATGAGAACGGCACCATGCAGCTCTTCCGCCGTCCCGTGCATAAGGACAAAGACTATGACGCTGTGGTAAAGTCTGGCATGAGCATTCAGGAGGCTATAGAGAAAGCACCACGGCAATCCAAGCAGCCATATACCATATTCATACATAAAGGACTGTATGAGGAGAAGGTCGTCATAGACCGTAAGAACATTGTGCTCGTCGGCGAAGACCGCGACAGCACTATCATACGCATGGCTGAAACGGAGAAATACCGCAAGACAGCAGAATATAAAGGACGGAAGATACACCATGGAGTTGTGGTGCTGACACCCGAAGCCGACAGCTGTGTCATCAGCGGACTTACGATATACAACAACTACGGCACGGCTGTGGAACCTGGCAATACCACCCACCAAATGGCGGTCTACGGCGAGGCTAACCACACCATAATAATAAACAGCCGGATATGGGCTGACGGCAACGACGCACTGAGCCTTTGGTCGAAGGTCAGAGACGGCAATGAGATGTATTACCACGCCGACCTCGACCTGAGATGTAAGGGCGTAGACTTCCTCTGTCCGAGGGGTTGGTGCTATGCCACGCGATGCACGTTCTACGGCGATGGTCACGCTATGATATGGCATGACGGAAGAGGTGACAAGACAAAGAAGCTCGTCATTACAAACTCAACCTTCGACGCAGAGTCGCCGACAGCATTAGGACGATGGCATCACGACTCGATGTTCTATCTGATAAACTGTCGTTTGTCCAAGAACGTCCTTGACTCAAACATACACTACGCTTATTCTGACAAGGTACTCGACCCTTGTCCGTGGGGCGAGAGAGTGTATTACCTCTTATGTACAAGGGAAGGTGGACACACGGGATGGCTTAACGACAACATAGACGAGAGTGCGGAACCGGGGTCTTACCACAGCACTACTGCAACATGGACATACGGCGGCAGGTGGGACCCGGAGAAACATATCCGCGACCTATGGAAATATCTTGCATATTGACGGCAATGGAATATAATGGGACATGTTGTCTCCTACTAAAAGAACAAAAGAAATGAAGATACAAAAACTACGTGAGATAATGCGCCGTGAGAAAATCGGCGCATTCATCTTCCCCAGCAGCGACCCTCATAACGGCGAATACGTTCCAGAGCATTGGCACGGCAGGGAGTGGATAAGCGGTTTCACCGGTTCGGCAGGTACAGCGGTGGTAACAATACGCTCAGCAGCTCTCTGGACCGACTCGCGTTACTTCCTGCAAGCAGCATAAGAACTCAAAGGCAGCGAGTTCCAACTTATGCGTGAAGGTCTGGCGGACACTCCCACCATAGCCGCATGGTTAGGGCGTGAACTGGCTGACGAGAGATATAAGGAGGTAGGCATCGACGGCATGTCGTTTACTGCCGCCGCAACAGAAAAACTTATTTATGACCTTAGAAACGAAGGAGGACTGACGCTTCGCACGAATATCGATCCTCTTGAAGAGATCTGGCTTGACAGGCCAGAGATACCGCTTGCCCCCATTTCCATACACCCGTTGGAATATTCCGGCGTGATGGCTCGCAAGAAAATTGCCGACATACGTAAGGCGTTACGTCTGCAGCATGCCGACGGTATGCTTGTGACCGCTCTCGACGAGATAGCCTGGACGTTGAACATCAGGGGATGTGACGTACATTGCACCCCCGTTGCCGTAGCTTATCTCCTCATCTCGTCGTCGAAAGCAACGCTGTATACCGACCAGCGGAAAGTATCCTGCCGTTTGAAGGAATATCTTTTGGAAGAAGGCGTGGAGACAGAGGACTACGTCAAGATAACTGAAGGACTGAGGAAATACCCCGACTATAATATCCTTTTGGACAAGAGTGCCGTAAACTATACTTTATATAATAAGGTGAAGACTAACGTCATTGACGGTGACTCGCCAATACCGGCCATGAAAGCTGTGAAGAACAGCACAGAGATTGACGGTTTCAGAAAAGCCATGCTCCGCGACGGTATTGCCATGACGCGCTTCATGTTATGGCTCAAGGAGGGTGTCGCAAAGCATGAAGACAAGACAAAGCCGGTCATGATCGACGGCGAGGTGGTTACAGAAATGACGGTTTGCAGGAAACTTCGCAAACTGAGAGAAGAGCAGCAAAATTTCCGTGACATATCGTTCGAAACGATTGCCGGTTATGGTGCTCATGGAGCCATAGTACATTATGAGCCTACTGAGGATAGCAGCATACCGCTCATGCCGCGAGGCTTCCTGCTTCTCGACAGTGGCGCACAATATTCTGACGGCACGACAGACCTTACGCGCACAATACCTCTCGGAGCGCTGACAGACGAGGAAAAACTGGTATATACGTTAGTACTGAAAGGGCATATAGACCTTCAGTTGCTTAAATTCCCTGACGGCGCAAGCGGTACGCAGCTTGACGTGATAGCCCGTAAGGACCTTTGGAAATATGGATATAACTATCTTCATGGCACAGGTCATGGCGTAGGGTCATATCTCTCAGTACATGAGGGACCGCACCAGATACGTATGGAATACCGTCCTGCTCCGCTCCACGAAGGCATGACAGTGACCGACGAACCGGGGATATACATAGAAGGTCGATTCGGCGTCAGAATAGAGAACACCCTGCTAATACGCAGCTATGGCACGCCACGCGAAATGTCCGAAGGCTACCCTCCATCTCCTACGCCGCACTTCTTGGAGTTTGAGACACTGACGCTATGCCCCATAGACACCGAACCTGTCATCTGGGACAAGCTGACACCAGAAGAGACGACATGGCTAAAAGACTACAACAGAAGGGTATGGAATATCATGAAAGAATACATTCCTGAACTTGACTCTTATACCCCAGAATGGGAAAAGAGTATAAAGAATTAAAAACAGTAAGTGTGCAAGATGATTATATCGGATAGTGATGCAGTATCAGAAAGTGATATAAAGAAGTGTAACAACTCCTAATTGACTGTTATCACATACTTATAGACAGTGCAAGGATAATAAAAATATCTTTGCACTGCTTTTTAGGCTCGCCACTGATACAATTATATCATAAAAATAGAAAAAAATGTTAGTATTTCCTATATTATCAGTAAATCTCTTGGGGGTATAGTATATTTTTAGTAATTTTGCGTCACAATATCAACAACAAAAACTATTTATACAATGGCATTTTTAACAGACGACAAACTCGTAATAGTAGGTGCTGGTGGCGCTATCGGCTCTACAATGGTTCAGACAGCTTTGACAATGAAACTTACTCCCAACGTATGTCTCTACGATGTTTACGCCCCAGGCATGGAAGGCGTGATGGAGGAGATGTTCCATTGTGGTTATGACGGAGTGAACCTCACAGCGACTACAGACGTAGCTGAGGCTTTCAAGGACGCGAAGTACATCATCTCTTCCGGCGGTGCACCACGTAAGGCAGGTATGACACGTGAGGACCTTCTCGCAGGAAACTGTAAGATAGCAGAAGAGTTGGGCAAGAACATCAAGGCTTACTGTCCGGACGTCAAGCACGTTGTAGTTATCTTCAACCCAGCAGACCTTACAGGTCTTGTAACACTTCTCTACTCAGGCTTGAAACCTTCACAGGTCACAACACTTGCAGCCCTTGACTCAACACGTCTTCAGAGCGCACTGGCAAAGAAGTTTGGCGTAAAGCAGTATGAGGTGACAGGCTGTGCAACGTACGGCGGCCACGGAGAGCAGATGGCTGTCTTCGGAAGTGCTGTCAAGGTAGCAGGCAAGCCTCTCACAGAACTCATCGGCACAGAAGCTTGCAGCGCAGAGGAGTGGGAGCAGCTCAAGGTTGACGTCACAAAGGGTGGCGCCAAGATCATCGAACTCCGCGGACGCAGCTCATGGCAGAGCCCGGCATACTGCTCTGTAGAGATGATACGTTCCGTAATGGGCGGCGAGACATTCCGCTGGCCGGCAGGTACATACGTAAAGAATGAGAAGTACCAGAACATCATGATGGCTATGGACACAACCCTTGACACCAACGGTTGTACATACAAGATGCCTGTCGGCACACCTGAGGAGATGGCAAAGCTCGATGCCAGCTATGCTCACCTTTGCAAGATGCGTGATGAGCTTGTAACGCTCAATATCATACCTCCTGTAGCAGAGTGGAACGCTATAAACCCAAATCTTTAAGCTACGTCAACATTATAAAGGCTATACTATAGCAACATAACTCTCTCAGACCGACTACTGTCGGTCAATGTCAATTCTCCATAAAATCAAATTGATTTTATGCGTGGGGTAGCAAATTGTGAAACTTGCTACCCTTTTTCGTTTCTAAAGGTCGTGTTCTGCGTCCAAAATCAAAATATATTCTTTCATGGCACTTATAAAGACTTATCGTGGCATAGCCCCACAGTGGGGCAAGGAATGCTATTTTTCAGAGAACGCTACAATCATTGGCGATGTCCGCATGGGCGATGAATGCTCTGTCTGGTTCAACGCTGTGCTTCGCGGCGATGTGGCGCGAGTAATCTTAGGCAACCGCTGCAACGTTCAGGACGGCTCATGCCTTCACGTCACCAATTTCGGCGGCAAGGACCGTCCTTCAGAGGACTTCATTAACGGCAACGACATCATGCTTGAAGACGATGTCACCGTAGGACATAACGCTACGCTCCATGCGTGTCTCGTGAAACGTGGAGCACTTATAGGCATGGGTGCAACCGTGCTTGACGGCGCTGTAATAGGCGAAGGCGCAGTTATTGCAGCCGGAGCTCTTGTACTCGGTGGCACTGTTGTCGGTGAACATGAGCTATGGGCTGGCGTTCCCGCAAAATTCATCAAGAAGACAGCCCCAAACCAAGCAGAGAGTTATGCGCAGCATTATGTAGAATACAGCAAGATATATCTTGCTGAGGGAGAATAATGTTTTTTCGGCTTTAACCTATATAGCAGTAGTCTTCATAAACGCCCTACACTCTGCATCATTTAAAGTTAACACATTATTTATCATAAGTTTACAGAATGTAGGACAGATGGCGACCTGCATCTGTAACTCTTTGTGTGACAGCGAGGACGAAGCAAAAAGATGTAGAAATATCGGGGTACGGCGCATCTTCTACAATATGAAATGTAGAATGCGTAAATGTGGCAGCCTATTTTGCAACAACTGTCAGGGCATTGAAAGAAGACTGTCACGACTATGACAGAGACAATAAGTAAAGATGTCGTTCCTTTCCCAAACAATATCGTATGGTTTTATTATTCCGTTTAGGTGGACCGACAATAAAGGAGGGTTCTATAAATCAGCTTTGCCAGATTTATAGAACCCACTTTAATGGGATGCAACATGTGTAATACGTCCTTATTTTGCGACGATTGTCATTAGTCCGTTTTGATTGCCATGTTACAGCATTATGCCGAAGAACCTCAATACGTCGTTAAGGTTCGCAAAAATCATTAAGGCAAAGAGCAGTATCATGCCGACATACTGCGCATATAGGAGGAACTTGTCGCTTGGTTTCCTGCGCGTTACTATTTCATATAGCAGGAAGAGCACGTGTCCACCGTCGAGTGCTGGGATAGGAAGAAGGTTCATAAACGCCAGTATGATGGAGAGGAACGCCGTCATCTTCCAGAAAAGCATCCAGTCCCATGCCGGGGGGAAGAGAGAGCCTATGGCTCCGAATCCACCAAGCGATTTAGCGCCGTCGCTTGTAAAGACATATTTCAAGTCGCTGACATATCCTCCGAGAACATTCAATCCATACTCTGTTCCGGCAGGTAAGCTCTCAAGCAGTGTATAGCTTTTATGTGTCGGCTTGTAATAGTTGTATATTGTTGTCTGCACCACGCCCAGCTTCAGCTCTGGTGAAAGAGTTACGTCAATCGTGTCCCTCTGCTTGTCTGCATGCTCTACGACGAGTGTTGTACGACGTATCTTCATGCTGTCCGCCGTAGTCTTCGCAGCAGTAAGACAGTCCTCCAACACTCCCAGTTGGTATGTCATCTCATTCCAAGAGTCTATGGCAATACCGTTGAGAGCCACTATGCGGTCACCCTTCACCATACCCGCTTTCTCTGCTACGCTTCCCTTGCACACGCTGTCAAGCTCACAAGGCACGAGAGGTCGTGCGAAAACAGGAGTTTTCTGCAGCATGTCGAGGAGACTTATCTGCTCTGGCGGCATCTGTATGTCCCTCAATGACGTTCCGCGCAAGACATGCACGGTCTTAGCTGTAGAGATGTCGCGGAAGACATCGGCAGAGAATTCCCGGAAGTTGCCTTTGTCTGTCCCGAGGAGTATATCTCCGTCAGAGAAGCCGAGGCTCTTCGCCTGGTTGTTGAACTTCATGCCCATTGTCATGTCTTTCATGGCGATATAGTCCTCTCCCCATGTGTATAATACCGCAGAGTACAGCAGCAAGGCAAGTACGAAATTGACCAGTACTCCTCCGAGCATGATGAGCAGCCTCTGCCATGCCGGTTTTCCCCTGAATTCATACGGCTTCGGTTCTGCCTTGAGTTTCTCCACGTCGTGTTGCGTCTCGTCTATCATGCCTTCTATCTGGCAGTATCCTCCGAGCGGTATCCACCCTATGCCATATTCCGTTCCGTCATATTCATACTCTCCGTCTTCCTTTCTCTTTACAGGCTCTTTTCCTCTCAGCTTTCTCCACCAGTTAGAATACGTGGAGAACAGCCGGAACTTGAAATCAAAGAATACATAGAATTTGTTCACCCTTACTCCGAAAAGTTTGGAAAACAAGAAATGTCCGCCCTCATGGAGAAAAACGAGTATTGACAACGCCAATACCAGTTGCAGGGTTCTGATAAGAAATATTTCCATTTGTAAAACTGTTATGGTGGTAGGATTGTCTTGTTCCTTGCCGTCGCGACAGCAGTCACGCCTACCATGAAAAAAAAGATTATTTTTGTTTTTGTGTCAGGCAACTTCACCCCATGCCGTAAAGATTGTGCGGAGGCCGCCCACTATTGTTAATGTATGCGTTCCGCCGCTATTCTTCGCGCCTCAGCGTCAGTAGCGAGAAGGTCGTCGAGTGTAGGACAAGGCACGAAGGTGGCCTTCTGCATGGTCTCAGCAATAATGTCTCCCATCTCAAGGAATCGGCATCTGTCCTTTCTGAACGCCTCGTTGACTATTTCGTTTGCCGCATTTACTATACACGGCATGTTTCCTCCCTTTTTCAGCGACTCATACGCCATGGCGAGACATCTGAAACGTTCCAAGTCTGGTTCAAAGAACTCCAGCTTCTGCTTGAAGAAGTCGAGGCGTTCGCCCGATAACGGTAGACGCTGAGGATAAGAGAAGGCATATTGTATGGGCAGGCGCATGTCCGGCACTCCGAGCTGTGCCTTAACGGCACCGTCAACATACTGCACTGCGCTGTGAACTATAGACTGCGGGTGTACGAGCACCTGTATCCTGTCGGCATCTACTCCGAAGAGCCATCGTGCCTCGATGACTTCAAATCCTTTGTTCATCATGGATGCGGAGTCTATTGTTATCTTAGCCCCCATGTCCCACGTAGGATGCCGTAAGGCGTCCGCCGCCGTAACGCTCTCCATCTGCTGCAAAGAGAATGAGCGGAAAGGTCCTCCTGACGCGGTTAGCAGGATCTTCTCTATCTCGTTGTCATGGTCTCCCACAAGGCTCTGAAATATGGCAGAATGCTCGGAGTCTACCGGTAGTATAGGGCATTTGTTCTCCTGTGCCAGCTTCATTATCAGCTCTCCCGCCACGACGAGCGTCTCTTTGTTTGCGAGACATATTTTCTTGTGCGCCTTTATGGCATGTATGGTAGGTGTCAGTCCTGCAAAGCCTACCATTGCTGTCAGCACCATGTCAATAGGTTCCGCCTGCACAATCTCGTCGAGTGCGTCATGCCCGGCATAGACTTTTATGTCAGGACAGTCGTCGAGCAAATGACACAGACGCTCGTAGTGCGCCTCGTTGGCAATGACCACGGCAGCCGGCTTGAACCGATGGGCTTGCTCCGCAAGTTTCTCCACATGATTATATGCCGTGAGGCAATATACCTCATACAGGTCCGCATGCTCCTCAATGACTTCCAAGGCCTGTGTTCCTATCGAGCCTGTTGAGCCGAGAATACATATCTGTTTTTTCATACTTTTCAATAAATCTTCACGTAAATATCAAGGTGGTTTCTATTATCGCCATCAATATGGTAGTAATTATGAGTCTTCTGCAAATCACTTCCCCTTTTGTCTGGAGTGTCTTGAAGCAAAGCCTCCCGTCGGAACAGCCGTTTTTTTCCAGACATCACAGTTCGAGAAGTCCTTCGGGTATGGTGAGTGTCAGCGTATGGTGTTCCTGATCGACATCTGTGATAAGCTCTTCAGACGCCGGCAGCAAAGTGCCGTCCTCGAGTTCGAAGAGCATGTTCTCCGTCATATCGTCTACGAAGGCTATTTTCCCCAGCAGCTTCCCTGTTGTGTCGTCATAAATTTCATATCCTACGAGTTCTGCGTATGTCAGTTCGTCGTCGCCGTCTTCCGCAAGCCGTCTTTCAAAGAACACCTCACACCCTGTGAGTTGCCTTGCCTTTTCAGCGGAATCTATGTCACAGAATTTCACAAGTGCTATATCATCGTTCTTGAAGCGGTACTCATCCATGAAGAAAGGCACAAGAATCCCGTCTACTCTCAGTATGACATATTCCGACTCGACCCTGTCGAAGACATCGTCGTCGACCTGCATCTGCAACTCCCCGTGTATGCCATGCGTCTTTCCTATCCGCCCAATCTTGTAAACGTCTTTTTCTTGTATCATAACCTTACAGTTACTGTCTTGTAATATTCGCCCCGAGAGCGTTCAGTCTCTGTTCTATGTCCTCATACCCGCGGTCTATCTGTGCTATGTTGGCTATGCGTGAGACACCGTCAGCAGAAAGTGCCGCAATGAGCAGTGCTATGCCCGCCCTTATGTCCGGCGACGTCATGCGTCCTGCCCTCAGGCGGTGAGCATGGTTCAGTCCTACCACGACGGCGCGGTGTGGGTCACAGAGTATTATGTTCGCTCCCATGTCAATCAGTTTGTCTACGAAGAAAAGCCTTGACTCAAACATTTTCTGATGCAGCAACACCGAGCCGTTAGCCTGTGTTGCCACGACGAGGAGTACGCTGAGCAGGTCTGGTGTCAGTCCCGGCCATGGTGCGTCAGACAATGTCATTATCGTGCCGTCCATGAATGACTCTACGCTGTATGTCTCATGCCGTGGTATGAAGAGGTCGTCGCCAATCTCTATCACCTCCACTCCGAGCCGGCGAAACACGTCAGGTATCATGCCGAGGTTTGGCAGCGAGACATCCTTTATCTGAATGCCGTTGCCCACCATTGCTGCAAGCCCTATGAACGATCCCACCTCAATCATGTCCGGAAGCACCTTGTGGCAACATCCGTGCAGCTCCTTAACTCCGTCAATGTTCAGCAGGTTGCTGCCTATTCCCGTAATCTTTGCCCCCATGTTGTTGAGCATACGGCAAAGCTGCTGGATATACGGCTCGCATGCCGCATTGTATATCGTCGTAGAGCCTTCAGCAAGTACTGCCGCCATGATGACGTTCGCCGTTCCCGTCACTGACGCTTCGTCAAGGAGCATGTAACACCCTTTCAGCCTTGTCGCTTTAAGTTCATAGACATCACGCCCCATGACGTGGTCGAACTCTGCTCCGAGGCGTGTAAATCCATAGAAATGCGTGTCGAGTCTTCTCCTGCCTATCTTGTCTCCGCCCGGCTTTGCCACCACCGCCCTTCCGTATCGACCGAGGAGTGGTCCTATCATAAGCACCGAGCCTCTCAGCGACGAACATTTATTCACGAATTCGTCGCTTCCGAGATACTCCAGGTTTAGGCTGTCCGCCTGGAATGTATAGTCATGGCGTGAGTGTCTCGTCACCCTCACCCCTATGTCAGTAAGCAGTGTTATGAGGTTGTTGACGTCGAGAATATCTGGTATGTTCTCTATCCTTACCGGTTCGTCGGTGAGCAGCGTAGCGCACAAGACCTGCAATGTCTCGTTTTTCGCACCCTGCGGCGTTATCGTTCCGCTAAGCTGCCGTCCTCCTTCAATGATGAAAGTATCCATTCTACTGTTTCTGTTGATGGTTTACACTTCTTCCTTTTCCCTTTTTCGACGACCTGTTGTCGATGTTTATATATTCGAATACGAATTTCTCCGGGTCAATTATTACGTCTCCGTCAGAATAACGTGCTATGTCGCTTATGACCCTCTCGTTGTCCGGCGCAGAGTTTCCGTAGTTCACCACGTTACGCTTCATCTGGTTTGCCACGAGTCTTATCAGTTCGTTGCGTTCTTCTCCCGGCTTCATGGTTTTCAGATGTTCGAGCGAGCGGAATATGAGGCTTCCGTAATGCCGTACCGGAATGTTGTGCTTCGGATAAGGTAGCGAATCCGGCTTTACGGCTATCTGTTCTGCCGTAGTAACCTGGCAGGGATAGTCGATGTCGAGCTTGAAGTCGCTCATGATGGCGAGGTGGTCCCAGAGTTTCTGCATGTAGTCCTGCTGGTGTTTTATCTCAGGCTTCATACGCGCCATGGCATTTATAATGGTCTCTGCACAGCGTTTCCTCTCCTCGCGGTCAGGTATCTGCACACAATGCTCTACCATGAGGTGTATGCTACGCCCGTATTCCGGCATCCTCATTTTCGGGCGTGAGGTGTTATAATCCAATCCTTCAAAGGTCATAAGAGTTTCTTTGGTTTTAATGCTATATAATCTTTCAGGTAGAGCGGCACGAAATATGCCACATCTTCCGTCATTCCGTTCATAAGCTTCCTCTCTGCGAGAGGGAACATGTTCTTTGCCAACGGCTCTATTCCGCTGATGAAATGTGCATTAGGGTGCTTGATGACCTCCCTGCATTTCTCTGCACCGTTTCCGAAGAAGAAGACGGGTCGCTCGTCAAGGTATTCCTTGTATGTTGCTTCTCCTACGATGTCGGCACGTATCTCGCGCACGGTTTTCAACGCCCTGTCGTATATTGCAGAATAGACCTCCATGCGCCGTGCGTCGAGCATGGGACACAGCAATGCATCTTCAGGCATGTCGTCGTGACGTAACAGTACCGGCACCGCCATGACCTCCAGGGTTGGTACGGCGACAAGCGGTATTCCGAAGCCGTAGCATACTCCCTTTGCCATAGAAACGCCTATGCGCAGCCCGGTGTATGACCCCGGACCCATAGACACCGCCACGGCGTCAACAGGTATTGCGTGGCTGTCAGCAAAGCCCAACGCCTTGTCGACGTATGCTCCGAGGCTCTCGTTATGGCTTGGCCCCTGCCTGTTCTCTTCGCTGTATATACACTTGCCGTCTTCGCTGATAGCCACCGAACAGACGTCTGTACTGGTTTCAATATTGAGTAAACAAGACATATTTTTCGGGTTAAATGATAATTTATCTGCAAATTTACTACTTTTTCTCAGAATATTTTGTACTTTTGCATAAATTTAACGTACAAGTGAGAAAATGATACATTCAATGACCGGTTTCGGCAAGTCTGCCGTAAGTTTCGACAACAAAAAAATAAACGTTGAGATAAAGTCGCTCAACTCAAAAGCACTTGACATCTCAACACGTATAGCACCCTTATACCGCGAGAAGGAACTGGAGATAAGACAGCTTATCGCCGAGTACCTCATACGTGGCAAAGTGGACTTTTACATATGGATAGACAAGGGCGATGCGACAAACGCCACCCCTGTCAACGCCGACCTTGTGGAGTATTACTACCATCAGATAAACGAGATTGCCTACCACAAGGACATATCTCTGCCACTCGACTGGAGCACCCTGCTACGCATGCCGGAGGTTATGACACGCACAGAGGTTGAGGAGCTAACCGACGAGGAATGGGCTGTAGTGCGCAACGCTATAACGGAAGCTCTGTCACAGCTTGTGGAATACCGCCGTCAGGAAGGCTCTGCCCTGGAGAGGAAGTTCAGGGAGAAGATAGACAATATCGCCCTCTTGCAGAAAGAGCTGGAACAGCATGAGCCGTCACGCGTTGAGAAGATACGCCAGCGCATCACTGACCAGCTGACGCTCATTCCCGATGTGGAGTATGACCAGAACCGCCTGGAGCAAGAACTGATATACTATATCGAGAAGCTCGACATTTCTGAGGAGAAGCAGCGCTTGACACAGCATCTGCAATATTTCCGTGACACCATGGCTCTCGACGAGCCTGTAGGCAAGAAACTAGGGTTCATAGCACAGGAGATGGGACGCGAGATAAACACGACAGGGTCGAAGAGCAACAACGCCGAGATGCAGAACATTGTGGTGAAGATGAAGGACGAACTGGAGCAGATAAAGGAGCAGGTGCTCAACGCATTGTAAGAAACGTAATCAAGAACAACGTACCCCCAGCAAGAAAAAACATGAAGAAAGGAAAACTTCTGATATTCTCCGCACCCAGCGGCAGCGGAAAGTCAACCATAGTACACTGGCTCATGGAGACACACCCGGAGCTGAACATGAAATTCTCCATATCCTGCACCACACGCGCCCCACGCGGTACGGAAAAGGACGGCGTGGACTATTTTTTCCTCACCCCCGAGGAGTTCAAGTCGAAGATTGCAGCCTCTGAGTTTGTGGAATATGAAGAGGTTTACACAGACAAGTATTACGGCACGCTGAAATCGCAGGTGACACGCCAGAGGGAGTCGGGAGAGAATGTCGTTTTTGACGTTGACGTGAAGGGTGGGTGTAACATAAAGAAAATCTACGGTGCCGACGCTTTGAGCATTTTCATCCAGCCGCCGTCCGTCGACGAGCTGCGCCGTCGTCTCGTAGGACGTAACACCGACAGCCCCGAGGTTATAGAGCAACGTCTCTCAAAGGCGGAGTATGAGCTGACGTTCGCCCCCCTGTTTGATGTCGTGATAGTCAACGACGACCTCCAAGAGGCTCAACGTCAGGCTTTTGAAATAATCAACCGATATCTTTCCAAATGACCATAGGACTCTTCGGCGGCACATTCGACCCGCCCCATATAGCTCACACCTCCTTAGCCGAGACATTCCGCCGTCAGCTCCTTCTCGACGAGGTGTGGCTTCTCGTCACTCCCCAGAACCCTTGGAAGAGAGACCAACGTCTCACTTCCGACGACCGGCGCATGGCGATGACGCGCCTTGCCGTGGACGGGCATGAGGGGCTTGTTGCCTCCGACTATGAGTTCCACCTTCCCAAGCCGACCTACACGTTCCAGACGTTGCGCCACCTGCGTGACGACTTTCCGCAGCATGACTTCACCTTGCTTGTCGGCGGCGACAACTGGGAGGCGTTCGACCATTGGGCGGAATACCGTGAGATACTGAGCTGTCACGACATTGCGGTATATCCGCGTCCGGGATGTAAGGTGACGACCCCAGATGCTGTCAGCACGTTCCTCGCCTCGCCCGCCTCCGGAAGTCACGGCAGGATTACGATACTGAAGGCGGAGCAATACCCCGTAAGCAGCACTATGATACGCGAGAAGGTGGCGTCACATGAAGACATAAGCCTCTACACCGCACCTCGTGTAAGAGAGTATATCCTGAAAAACGGCATATACCTGTAGCGGCAATACGGGCACATCCACCTCTTTACGTGCCAAAGCCTGTAAGACATAAAGAAAGAAAACATGAAAAGACTAAAGAAATGGATGAACATATTCTCCTTGCCCATTTCATGCAACGGTGAGTTCTTCGTATTCATGTACATCCTCGGCATGGTGTCCGCTGTATGTACCGTGTTCTTCCAATGGAAGCAGACGTTGTATGAAGGCTCATGGTGGGAGGTTGCGCTATGGCTCTACGTCATAGCGGCACTGCTGACATGCCTGCCGAGGCGGCTGCGTGGAGTAGTGCGCGGCATACTCTACGTCGTGGCGTACACGGTGTCGTTAGCCGACGTATATTGCTTTGTGAAGTTCGAGTCGCCACTGAACCCTTCCATGCTCATGCTTGTCGGCGAGACGGATGTCAGAGAGGCTGGAGAGTTTTTCAGCGCATACCTCTCGCCGGACATTCTTCTGAGCAATGTCGGCTGGGTGTTGCTCGTCCTCACAGCTCACGTCCTTTGGACAATACACCGCAAGTGTCGCCGCCCTAAGCGTCTGATAATGTGTGAGGAGGGCATTACGGCTTTTTTGGCGAAACACACGACGGCGTGCAGCACAGTCATCGTGGCCTTACTGGCTGCAGCGGCAACGTTCAGCTCACGCAACCTCCGTGAGCTGCATACCCTCATGACCTTGGACACCCTCGGAGCGGTGGAGCATAAGCTGACGGAGAAAGACAGCGGAAAACAGTTCCTCCCACTCTACCGTCTGGGCTTCAGCATATATGCCAACAGCCTTGCTGCAAAGCAGATAGACATCCTGCGGCATGTCTCGGAAGAGATACGCGTAGACAGCTGCTCGTTCACCTCACCAGAGATTGTCCTCATCATTGGCGAGTCTTACAACAAATACCACTCACAGCTTTACGGCTACCAATACCCTACCACGCCACGCCAGCTTGCCCTGAAACGTGAAGGCTCGCTGGTTCCGTTTACTGACGTCGTGACCCCGTGGAACCTCACGAGCTTTGTATTCAAACACCTCCTGCCGACATATGCCGCAGGCGATGAGGGTGAATGGTGTGATTACCCCATGTTCACGCAGATATTCCGAAAAGCCGGATATCACGTCACCTTCCTCACCAACGAGTTCCTGCCCAAGGCAAAGCAGGCTGTATATGACTTCAGCGGCGGCTTTTTCCTCAACGACCCTCAACTCTCAGCATCACAGTTTGACTCGCGCAACAGTGAGCTGCACGTCTTCGACGAAGGACTTCTTCACGACTACCGTCGCCTTCAGGACCGTGACCGCCAGAAGGGCGACACACTGCGGCGTGGCAACCTCACAATATTCCACCTCATAGGCCAGCACCAGGACTACCGCATACGCTGTCCGAAGTCAAAGAAGCATTTCACACCCGACGACTATTCTGACCGCACTGACCTGAAGCCGAAATGGAAGCGTAACCTCTGCAACTATGACAACGCGACCTTATACAACGACTCCATAGTAGAGAGAATAACGGACTTGTTCAAGGACAAGGAAGCGATAGTGATATATGTCCCCGACCACGGCGAGGAGGTTCACTCGCGCGAACTGCCGCATTTCTCCGGGCGCATGCACTCCGCCACCATCATAAAACGTCTGGCACGCGAGGAGTTTGAGATACCGTTCTGGATATGGACATCGCGACAGTACAGCACGAAGCATCCGGACATCTGCCGAAGCATAAGGCTCGCAGCAGGACAACCATATATGATTGACGCACTGGCAAACACCATGCTCTTTCTCGGCGGCATACACTGCCCGTACTACCGCAGCCGCCTGGACATCCTCTCGCCAGACTACGACACCACACGTCCGCGCATACTGAAAAATCAGGTTGACTACGACAAGATAATGACTGGAGAGGAGAAAGTCCATTAAGCTCACTTGCAGTATATGAAAGCTACTCCTTAACAAAAATATAAGGTCAGTTACCTTTATCATATATGTCGGCTAAACCTTATTATATATATAGCAGCCATTACATTACACCAAGCAAAACAACGACAAAGACCATGACAATAACAAGGGAACAGTCCTCGGCAATGCGCGGCATAGCCATACTGAGCATCGTGCTCCATAACTTCACCCATTGGTTGCGCCCCATGGTAAAAGAGAACGAATATACCTTCAGCCAGCATAACGCTGACAGGATAATGTATGAGCTGGCACATCCTGCGTCAGACCTCTACGCCCATGTGCTCTCTTTCTTCGGCCATTACGGCGTGCCGGTGTTTCTCTTCCTCAGTGCCTACGGACTTGTCGTGAAGTATGAGCGCAGCGGCAACGGCGGCAGCCCGTGGCGGTTCATCACTTCACATTACCGCAAGCTCTTCCTGATGATGCTGACGGGCTACAGCGCCTTCGTACTTACAGACTATATGACGCCCCATCCGCGACATTACGAGTTCTGGAACGTCATAGGACAGTTAGGCATGTTCAGCAACCTTTATGCCGACCCCGACGGCTCGATATGGCCGGGACCATATTGGTATTTCGGACTTATGGTGCAGGTGTATGTCGTCTATCGCCTTGTGCTGCATGACGGACGCGGCTCGCTGTGCGGGAGACTGTCGCAGCGATGGCAGACGGCTGTGGCAGTGCTCCTCGCCTCCGTAACGCTCTTCGCCCAACTGCTTTTCGACCCTGTTGGCGAAGGACTTAACTGGTACAGGTATAACGTCTTCGGCGCATTGCCGGTATTCGTCTTCGGAATGCTCCTGGCACGTCGTGGGGGTAGCATGGCCCTTCCGACCTACGCCTATGCCGCCGGAGCCGTGGTGTTCTCTCTGCTGTGTGTCGTGGGCAGCACCTCGTTCGGTTCATGGCTTTTCGTGCCGTTCATGGTATGCCTCGCTGCATACTGCACGGTGAAATGCCTGCCGAGGTTCGCGCTGCAGGCATTGTCGTGGACAGGCTCTGTCTCTGCCGCAATGTTCGTCTGCCACCCCATCACGCGAAAGATCATCATACCCATAGCCCACCGTGGAGACATCGCCACCGGCGTGACGCTCTATCTTGTGACGACAATAATGCTCTCCATCCTCTTCAACGCCTTGATATCAGGACTTACGAAGAAGAAATCCTGACGACACGCACGCCACATGCCAAGCGTCACCTCCCCATAATTGCTGACTCTTTGACGTAATCCGCCTTAACCTCTGACACACGCTTCGACATTATGAGTATAAAAGACATAGAACTGTTTGACATAAGCCGATACCGGCAACAGCTCATGGGACTTGCCATGATATTCATCATACTCTTCCACATAAGCCTTCCGAGGAGCGACATGTTCTTCGGGCTGCGGCGCATGGGAAATATCGGTGTGGACATCTTCCTCTTTCTCTCTGGCGTAGGTCTATGGTTCTCATGGACGAAGATGCGTCAGGAGGAGCAGCCGTTTCTGCGGAAATGGGCCGCCTTCTACTGGCGAAGGCTGAAACGGGTTTATCCGGCATGGGTTACAGTAGCCTCACTCTACTACATCCCGCGTTTCATAGATAAACCCACCCACAGCCCGGAACAATGGCTTGACCTCTTCGGCGACATTGCCGTAAACTGGGGCTTCTGGCTTCACGACGAGCTGACGTTCTGGTATATCCCGGCCACGATGATGCTCTATATCTTCGCCGCGCCGTATATGGAGATGCTGTGCCGATGTCCCGTTTACCGTTGGATGGCTGTTGTGCCAGTAATATGGTGTGTCATGGTGCAGTACGTCACGCCGATACATCAGAGCGTAGGGCATATCGAGATATTCTGGAGCCGTGTGCCGATATTCTTCCTCGGCATAAACATTGCGGAAAGCGTCAGGCGGAGGGAGACCATCGACGGCAGGGCGTTATGGCTCATAGCCTTTCTCGCCGTAATGTGTCTCGGAGCGTGTATATGGTTGGAACAGATGCGCCATGGTAAGTTTCCGTTATTCATAGAACGCATGGTGTATATACCTCTGACGGTAAGCGGAGTATTGCTGCTCGCAAAGGCTCTGTGCCATGCGCCCAGGGCGTTCCATGCTGCTACGTCATGGGTCGGCGCGATATCCTTGGAGACATACCTCATACACAGCGAGTTCGTCCTGCGCCATATCACACCGCTACACCTCGGATACTGGCCGTCATTCCTCCTTACGGCAGGCATCTCGCTGCCTCTCGCCTTCCTCCTCCACCGCATCCTTGAGAAATGCGTGAGGTAAGCATTATTTCCCAACCCACCCGGAAACGGGAGACTGTAACCATTTGAAATCATGAAAAATATCATTCTTCTCACACGCCCCTCACATTGGGTGAAAAACGCCTTTGTGCTCATGCCTCTGTTCTTTGCCGGGGCATTGACAGACCTGACATTACTCGTAAAGGCTGTAACAGCGTTCTTCGCATACAGCTTCGCCGCGTCGGCGATATACTGTTATAACGACATAATAGATGTGGAGGACGACAGGCGCCACTCGGTTAAAAGACATCGCCCCATAGCAAGCGGAGAGGTGTCGGTTGGCGTAGGTTACGTGATTATGCTGATTGCCGTTGCACTCTCGGCACTCTGTGTGGCGAGTGTCGGAGAGCGTGGCGTGAGGCTGGGAACCGTCGTGGCGGCGTATTTCATCATGGACATAGCCTACTGCCGCGTGCTGAAACGTTATGCCATAGTCGACGTCGTGGTACTCTCAGTAGGCTTCGTGCTGCGCATCATGGCGGGCAGTGCGGCGACGGGCATCGTGCCGTCGCAATGGCTGGTGCTCATGACATTCCTTCTGACGCTGCTCATGGGCTTCGCCAAGAGGCGCGACGATGTGTTGCGAATGATGAAGACAGGAGAGGCTCCGCGACATAACACCCACAGGTATAACCTCACGTTCATAAACCAGGCGGTGACTGTGACGGCGTCTATAACGCTCGTGTGTTATATCATGTACACTATGTCGCCGGAGGTGACACAGCGCATACATTTCCCGTATCTGTACCTCACGACAATTTTCGTCATCGTGGGAATACTGAGATATATGCAGCTCACGGCTGTCGACGGGAAGAGCGGCGACCCTACGAAGATTCTTCTTACAGACCGTTTCCTGCAGACGGTGATAGCGCTGTGGGGACTGTCGTTCCTCCTGATACTGTATGTCTTCAGACAGTGATGGAGCATGTCTTCAGACAGTGTGGAGCATGCCTTCAGACAGTGAGGAACATGCCTTCAGGCAGTGAGGAAAAAAAATGGTTAAAATGGGAAAAACGATGAAAGTGAAACAAAAGATAATTGTCTCAGACTTCGACGGTACGCTGACAACATCCGACTCGATGTTGCGCATAATAATCTGCCGTCGTGGATTGGCGGGGCTGATACTCGCCATGGTGCGCATATTGCCGTGGCTCCTGCTCATGGCTGTGCGCCTGTACTCAAACCAGCGCACGAAAGAGCGACTGCTGCATATCTGTTTCGGCGATATGGACGAAGAGAGGTTCAGGACGTTCTGCCGTTCCTTCGCCAAGGCTAACAGGGGAATATTGCGTGACAGCCTGATGAGGGAGATAATGGAAGAGAAGGCGAAAGGCACGGAGGTGGTCGTCGTGACGGCAAGTCCTGCGATATGGGTGAGGGAGTTCATGCCTGACGGAGTAACGGTACTGGGTAGCGAGCTGGACTTCACGGGAGGCATGATGTCAAAGAGGTTTAAGGGACGTAACTGTTACGGCATGGAGAAGGTTGAGAGGCTCTGCGCCTTCATGCCGCAACTGAGGACGGACCGTGAGGCATTCTACGTAACGGCTTACGGCGACTCAAGAGGCGACCGCGAGATGCTCTCTTTCGCCGATGATCCACACTGGATAAACAGCAAGGCGCAATGACCACAGGGAGTTGGATGCGGGTCATGGCGCAGGGCAGCAGGGTGGTGGCAATGGCGGTAATGGTCGTGGCGTTGTCGGCGGCAACGGCAGCAACGGCGGCAACGGCAGCAACGGCAGCCTCAGGAATGGAGGGTGCGAGCGAGGAGGACGTCTGGCACGAGATCTACACCTTGCTGTATGACGGCGACGACAGCGACGAGGAGGCGTGGAATGAGGCATACGACGTGCTGACGACCATGGCACTGACACCGCAGAACATCAATGAAGCGTCATACGACGACCTTAACGCAATACCGTTTGTCACGCACGAGCAGGCTCTCGCCGTCGTTGACTATATCACGCTCTACGGCAACATGGCGACTATGGCGGAGCTGTCGCTGATACCGGAGATTGATGTCCCGCGACAGATGATACTTCAGACGTTGTTCTTCGCAGCACCGACCCAGCGGCGCAGGTGGTCAGGCATTGTTGCCGCCGACTCCGTGGTGCAGGCTTTGACGGCAGACTCCATACGCCGGAGACGGAACATTCCGCAATGGAGGCGTAACATGGACTACGGAAAGCATACCTTACAGATGTCGCTGAGCATTCCGACATACCGCAGGAAGGGATATACCGACGGGAAATACCTCGGAGAGCCTTACAGCCATACCGTGCAGTATGCCTTCAGGTCGAGGAATGTAGAAGGGGCTCTGACAGCAGCGCAGGATGCGGGCGAAGAGTTCTTCTGCGGGTCGAACAGGAAAGGATGGGACTTCTACTCGGGGTATGTCAGGCTGAAGAACATGGGCGTGCTGAGGAATCTCGTCGTAGGGCATTACCAGATGTCCGTAGGCATGGGACTGCTTGTGAACAACACGTGGAGAATGTCGAAAAGTTCTGTCATGAGTTCTCCGCCTAAGGAGGCTCTGACACTTCGCGGACATGGCTCACGCCAGTCAGCGAACTACTTCCAGGGCGTTGCGGCAACGCTGCAGTTCCCGCTCGGTTCGAGGCGACATGTCTCCCTTACTCCGTTTGCAGCCTACCAGGCTGTCGACGCCACCATGACGGAACGGGGCACTATACAGACTTTGCTCAAGACGGGCTATCACCGCACGGCGTCGGAGACAGAACGCCGCGGTACGGCACGCCAGACGGTAGCCGGGGCTTCTGTGTGTTATGAGGCGTTGCCGCTGCGCGTGTCGCTGAATGTTCTTCACGTGGCGTTCAGCGACTCGCTGACACCTCAGAAAAACGAGAGGTATAAGTATTATTCTCCTACGGGAAAGCAATTCACATCAGCTTCTACGGCATACTCGTTCAGGAACGGCAGGTGGGACATCTGTGGAGAGACGGCTCTGAGCCAACGCGCACCACGAGGCATGGAAAAGCATTCAGGACTCTCGCTCGCCACGGCAAACAGCGTGAGGTATGTGTTCAACGACAACTGGCGCATGTTCCTCCTGCAAAGACATTACTCTTTCACATACCGCACGCTATTCGCAAACTCATTCGGCGACATGGCAAACGGACAGAACGAATCGGGAATCTACCTCGGAGCTACTACGACGACGCTGGCACACCTCACCCTGTCCGCTTACGTCGATGCGGCATATCATCCTTGGGCAAGGTACGGATATAAACAGCAGTCACGCTCTTTCGACGCTTATGTCTCTGCGGCATACATAAGGGGGAACCTCTCGGCGACGGCGCGTTACCGCTACCGGGAGAAAGCCGCGACGGATGTAGCATCCTTCATTCCGACGTTCACAGCCGTCAACGGTACGTCACAACACTCGCTGAACACAACGGTGAGATATAAGGTAGGACGGTGGAACGTGACGGGCAATGCACAGGGGTGTATGCTGCCGGCTGCCGGCTCCTACGGCATGGCAGCTATGCTCGGAGGGGGATATAAAGCAGGTAATTGGACGTTATGGCTTTCCGAGGCGTATTTCAACACTACGGACTATGACTCCAGATTGTATCTTACAGACAAGGCGCTGTCTTACGGACAGATGGCAACGATGGTTTACGGAAGAGGGCTACGTGGGGCTGCAATGGTGCAGTATGAGTTGGCGAAAAGGCTTAAAGCATCGCTGCGCTGCGTATCCTTGCGCTATCTCTCACGCGATAAAATATCGTCGGGAGAGCAGGAGATAGACTCTCCGAGACAGACGGACATTCAGGTGCAGGTGAGGTGGACGTTCTGAAAAAAGGCGTACGGCTTCCCGCGTACGGCAGGGACGATTAATTTGAGGATTATCATATACAAAAAAATCATGAACACGGAATATATCAAGACATGGCCTGACCTTATGGCAGGCAAGAAAATACTCTACGTCCACGGCTTCGCGTCAAGCGGACAGTCAGGGACAGTGACTTTGCTGCGCACATTGCTGCCACAGGCTGAGGTTATTGCTCCCGACCTTCCCCTGGCACCTTTCGAGGCTATACAGTTGCTTCATGATACATGTGCAGGAGAACAGCCGGACTTGATTGTCGGAAGTTCGATGGGGGGAATGATGACGGAACAGCTTCATGGCTTCTACCGCATTCTCGTCAACCCGGCTTTTCAGATGGGAGACACGATGGGAAGTCATGGCATGATAGGGAAACTGACTTTCCAGAACCCCCGAAGGGACGGAGTGCAGGAAATGATTGTGACAAAGGCTACGGTGAAGGAATACAGACAGCTTACAGAACTGTGTTTCAAATATGAAGGAGTGGAGGGCATTCCGCCGGAGGAAGACAAAAAGGTCTTTGCACTCTTTGGAGACAAAGATCCTTTAGTGCATACGCGTGACCTCTTCCTCGAACACTATTCACAGGGCATAGACTTCCACGGAGAGCACAGGTTGGTGGACTCCGTAGTACACCATTCGCTGATCCCGGTAATAAGGTGGATAGACGACCAGCAGCAGGAAAGGCAGAGGGAGGTAGTCTACATTGACGTGGAGACGCTGAAAAACAGGCAGGCAAACCCGGCACCGTCGATGCTGAAAGCCATAGAGTCCCTCGCCGACCACTATGACCTGCGCTTTGTCTCGCCATCGCCTGCCAACAACGCCCAGACGTTTGCGACAGTCCTTGACTGGCTGAAGGAGTATGTCGGGGTGCCGGCATTCAACCGCACCGTATTCACCAATTTCCCAGACATGCTCTACGGCGATTTCTTTATCTCCGCCAATCCTCCTGCCAACTCCATGGCTACGGCAATACTGTTCGGCTCTGAGCAGTTCAAGACGTGGGAGGAGGTGATAACATTCTTCAGCCGGCTGAAAGGATAGCCGTCAGCCTTTCACCCTCTCGTTCTTTTGATACATAGGGTATTTCCGGTATCTTCATGGCAAAGCAAAGCAAAGTAAAAATATAGATAGCACAAAAACGGTTCGGTATGGTTAGAACAGCATATATACTGTTGACATTATGGTTCGGCATTTTTCATGTCTCGGCAAAAGAGGTGGAAAATGCAGACAGCTTGCTGACGCTGAAAGGAACGGTAAAAGACGCAAGGTCGAAGAAACGGCTCGCCAACGTAAATGTCAGCGTCATTGGCAAGGAGGTCGGCACCATGACGAATGACGACGGCGTCTTCGCCATAAAGATAAATAAGGAGGACATGGAGGGAAGGCTGCACTTTTCGTGTATTGGGTATGCCAATGGCAGCATGGCGTGCAAGGATTTCTCTGCAGGAGGAGAAGGACCTGCTGTATTCCTTAATCCTGTGTCGCGAATGCTTGGAGAGGTTAATGTATATGGCGGAGACGCGCAAAGCATCGTAGAAGAAGCGTTGAGAAGGATAGACATAAACTATCCCCTGCAGCCTCACCTGCTCAATATGTTTTATCGTGAAACGATCAGTAAGGGCAGCCGCTTCGTAGGAATTTCGGAAGGTGTGATGGATGTATATAAAGACAGTTACAAAAGACGGTCGGTGTCAAGGGACAGGGTCAGGATGCTGCGCGGCAGGAGACTGCTGAGCCAAAGGTCAAGGGACACACTGGCGGTAAAAGTGCAGGGAGGCCCTACGCTGTCGGTTTATTTCGACTTGATGAAAAACGCTGATGCTGTCTTCGACGGCGAGACAATGCAGTATTACGCTTTCAGACATGAGCACGTGGAAACGCTTGACGACCGTTTGCATTATGTCGTAAGCTTCACGCCTATAGCCATTGTGGATTACCCTCTCTTCTCCGGCCTGCTGTATATTGATGTCAACACTTTGTGCCTTTCGAGGGCAGAGATGTCGCTTGATGTCAGCGACAAGGAGAAAGCTAACAAGATGTTGTTGCAGAAGAAGCCTTCGGGACTACGGTTCAAGACCCGTGAGGCAAGAATGGTTGTGGCGTACAGGCAACATGGCGGGAAGGCATGTCTCGACTACATAAAAAACACCATACGATTTAAATGCGACTGGAAGCGACGTCTCTTCTCGTCTGCATATACCGCCGTAGCAGAAATGGTTGTCGTAGATGCCGATGCCGACGTACAGACAAACATACCATTATCTGAGGCGTTTAGCAACAAAAAACTCTTCAGCGACGAAGCAGAACAGAACTGGGACCATGATTTCTGGAAAGACTACAACATCATTGAACCAACAGAGTCATTGGAAAAGGCTGTCACAAAACTGAGAAGACGTACAATGAGGTAAGGCAATTAACAGAACCCACCTTGAACGAAGCATCGCCGACATAACGGTGGCATTATGCAGGTTTTCCTTTCTTTGTGATTTTTCAATCACCTCTGAGAATGCAAAAAAAACGACCAATGTCACCTTCCTGGGGAAATACGCAATTCTCAAGCACCCAAAATTGCGGTTGTTGGGCATAAAATCCCGTGTTTTCCGAGGAGTTTTTTCATGGACGTACGTCCATAGGATGCCTGGTCGTACGTTCAAAGGGTGTCAGGACGTACGGCGTTAGGGGGTAAGAACGTACGACCATAGGGTGCTTGGTCGTACGTCCATAGAATCTTTGAACGGAAATGAACGGATTGTTTAGTCGTAGATTGCACAAAATCGACATAATGTGTAATATATTGCATCAAATTCCATTTCCAAATTGCATTTTGGGGAGAGTGGTTTTCAGATGTCTTTATGTCACATAATATACATATTTGGGTGACGTTTTGCGTTTCGTATCAATCACACTTACCAATCAATAATAAAACAGCGAACTCAGGTTGCATTATATCACTAAAAAGGGTGTGTCAAAAGTACCTGACACACCCTCACATATTTTATTTACTCATTACTTCCGTTGACAAAGGGAGAGCATTATTTCTCCTTATTTATCAATACCCTCTTCTTTCCATCTATAACGTATATTCCGTCAGGAAGCTCCGTTTTCTCTGTCGTTGTACCGACCTTCACGCCTTGGAGAGAGTAGATGTCGGAAGGACTGTCTTCCGCGTCTATCGTTACGCCCTCTATGCCCGTCGATGTCTTGATAATGACGGTAAGGGTATTGATGCAACATCAGTTTGTGGTGTCAGCTCAAAACATACGACAGCTTTTTGTCAGAGCTCGGAATACTACTTCTTTGCTTCCGTTTTCAGATACAGGCCGTTAAGGTCATGATAGAAGAGCGTGCGCTTGTCGTTATATAACTTCATGAAGTCTGAGACATCAGGACTGCCGGGATAAGGACAAGCCGAAAGGATATTTCCTCCTGTGCCACTGTTCTCACGGAACAAAGCGTAGCATAAGGGAGCGGAAGTTACGAAAGGAAGCACCTGCCCACTCCAATATGTAGAGTCTTTTGGAAAGTAATCACCCATAGTAACCCCCACAGCAACATGCGTATTGTCGGAATATGCTGCAAAAGTCTTCAGGCTTTCAGTGAGATGACTCCAACGCTCTGCGGTATTCTCGTCAGATGTAGCCTGCTGGACGGCAAAGTCTATCACTGCAACGTCGTCCGGGAGATATTCTGGCATCCTTGCCGTCTCGTTGTCAGAGAACGAACACCCCATAACAATATTAACCACTCCAAGGTCATATAGCCTTTTCTCTACATCACTATACAAGGTACGATATTCTTCCGCAGACAGCGTCACATACCATTCTTCATCGCCAAGAGGCATGAGAATCAGTACGACAGGAGATTTCTTGCCATATCCGTCCTCCAAAGAGTTGAGGAAATCCGCCATTGATGCAATGACGTCATCACGGTCGGTATCGTCTGTCGCCTCAGGCATTATCCAACGTAGCAGCACGAGACCTCCTCGCCGTGTCGTGGCAAGTATGTCACTACGCAACAGTTCCAACGGCATGCCCGAATTGTCCATGCCACTTCTAACGTCAGAGACTTCATAACCCGTACATGCCGTGAAGTCACCGCAGACACACTTTATGTCACTGCGAAGGGAGTCGCCCTCCCACCCCACTCCACATAGAGTGGTATACATCTGACCGAAGAGGACACCCTTGGTATGTAAGGTCTTCAGGTTCTCCTGCATATTCTCTGTCTGGACAGTCTTCCCCGACTCGCCTATCTCTTCGTATGATTTCTTTCCTTTTCCACCGCACGAGAGTAAAGCAAGAGACGTGAAGGCAGCAAGGCAAAGGACAGAGAAAGGGAAAAGATGATTTTTGGTTTTCATATTTCAATAGAGTTTCTTATCACGACAGCTTCCATACTACGATAGCTTTCATACTACGACTGCCGCCATATTTTGGCTGTATCTCTTCCACGTAGCCAGAAAACGGTAATGCGGAAAATTCATTCAACTTTATTTCGAATAAGCAGCACGCATAGCCTCAACCGTTGAAGGAAGAGTCCACTGCGGAACCTTACGGTCGTTACCGTCGAATATGCTCATCCAATAGAATGTAGCTATTCCGAGTGCCTTTGCCCTTTTCACAATGTCAGCTGCCTGATCTGCTGCCGCCTGTTTCAACGTCTCAGACGAAGAGCCGTTTATCGTAACGTTGTTGCCATGAGGTCCATACTCGCCAATTATGCAAGGAATACCTTTTGAAACGAAGGTAGCATTCAGGCGGTCAAACATACGTCCTATCTCCGAGCTGCATGCCTCTGTCCACTTTCCGTAAGTATTCACCCAGTCATACGGGTCGTACGTATGCACCTGCACGGCGATATGTCCTTTCGTCTTGTCCTCCGGGATAGCGAGATTGTCGAGAACCTGCTGTCCGTGGGCTGCAGAATAAGTATTCACGATGAGGTTGCGCGTAAGGTTATTGCCACCCGTGGCACGTACGGCATCGACAAAATCCTGTGCATAGCTGTTCAACGCTCCATAGCTTGCAGCAGACGCCGGCACCGACCACCTGTTCTGTGCGTCAAGCATCTCATTATAACCCTCAAAGAGAAGCTTGCTGCCATATCCCTGGAACCGTTGAGCTATCTGACGCCACAGGTTTTTGAATCGTGAGCTGTTCTTCGCATGATTTGCTGCATCAGCCTTCACCCATTCCCATTCTTCCGTTCCGCTTCCAGTGTCATGATGAACATTCAGAATGCAATACATTCCTGTCGACATGACGTAATCGACCACCTCCTGCACACGTTTCATCCATGCCTCATCGACATTTCCTTCAGCGTCGATATGCTGCACCCATGTCACAGGCACGCGGACAGCATTGAAGCCGCCGTCCTTCAAGAACTGCATCTGTTGCTGAGTAGCGAGAGGTTGTCCCCAGCACGTCTCGTATTTCGAGGTCTCCGGAAGGTTGTTTGGAATATAAGAGCCGAAGGCTTCAAGCGTATTGCCGAGATTGAAGCCAAGACCCATGTTACGTACGGCAGCTACCGCACTCTCCTCAAAATATGTGGCGTTAAGGTCCACCTCATCACGTGTTATGACACAGTCCTGCGCCATAGCGTCCTTCCACCATTCCTCCGACGGCATGTTACTGCCATACCACGGGCAGAACCACGCCCATGTCGCTCCGGCGTTCCATACGTCAGAGATCTTTGCGAAGCTGCCATCAGAAGAGTTTCCACATTCTGCCAGCGCAATGAGCTTATCGGGATAGCGTGCAGCAATCTCCTCATACTCCTGCCGGTTCTGTTCGGCAGACGAAGCATAGAGGTCGCGGCCTATGATGTCGACATATTCGTTGCCAGGATACCACGCCGCATCGTTGTTATATTTCGTAGCGTCACCATTGTAGTTCTGTGTCGTCCATACCCATATAAGGTTATGCACGCCTTTCTGCTGGAAATATGAGAACATGGCTCTCCACAGCTGTTTGTAAGCCTCCGCGCCATCGTTTCCCCACCAGAACCAGCTCTTTGCCCAAGACTCGGCAGTCTTCAGCTCCGCGTTTCCCGCCGCCTCATGGAAGGGTCTCCATACAGCCGCAACGCCTTTCTCCTGCAGTTTCAACAGCACGTCAGCGACGAGGTCCATCTGTCCGTAGAACCATTTGTTCTCCCACGTGCCTTCCTTTACGGCATTGGCAGCACGGAACGTCGTCTTGTCCGGCGAGCATGTCACGCCGGAGCCGTCCTTGCCTATCACGGCACTCTCTGACGTCGGGACATTGAAATGCCACATAAGCTGCACAAGTCCACCGTCGTCCACCCAGCGAGTCACCGGCGAGATGTCGTTATAGTCTATCCAGCCGTTGCCCTTCGGCACATAGACATGAATGAAGTCGAAGCAGTTGAAAGCCGGATATTTCCCCGTAGCCTTGAACACCTTCTCTGCCTCATTAGTGTTCCAGTTTACGTCAGCAAGGACAGAAGACAGGGTCTTCACGCCATAACACGACCTTACATACTTATACAGACGCTTGGCTGCTGTTGTTGCCATGGCGTCTGCAAGCGTGATGTCTGAGACATCGCTCTCCTTATATACGGAGAATGCCACGTTCTGAATATCATCGATTTGAAACGTCTCCCATGCACCGAAGTCCTCAAGACCTTTGATATACACCTCCATAGACGTTGGAGAGAACTTCAGAGAGCCCATAACGTCTGACGAGCCTGCAAGATTATATACGGAAGTCTTTCCGTTGCGCAAGGTTATGGTGACTTTGTCGCCTTCACGCTGTGCGAAAGCCGTCATTGTGACGAGGAGCGCGAAAAGAGTATAGATAATCTTCTTCATCATCTTATGATTTTAATGTTTCTTCCTGCCGCCTTGATAATGGTGACTCCGGAAGGTAGTGACTTCAGTGATACGGCAGTACCACTGCCAGACTTTGTATATTGAATGCTGACAGCCTTGCCGTCAGCAGTAAACGCTTCTACATTGACAGGAGAAGAAAAGAGCAAGGTATCTCCATTACGTACGATGTCTGGATTGTTCATGACACCGTCTATTCCCGATGTCTCAGCGAAAGAGAATGACAAGACATCGGCAAGTGTGTACTGTGTCGTGGCTACGGAAGTCGTCACCACGAGTTTGTCGTCGGCTACGCTTACCTCCGGCTTTTCCGCCAGGAGGAAGGTCTGTGTCGTGCCGTTGTCAAAGAGTATGACAAGGCTCTTAACCTCTCCAGCCGCTGCCATGCGCAACGTGAAGCAGAGTGAGAGTAGTAGTAAGGAGAGTTTTTTCATGTTTTATTATTGGGTGTTTTTTTGAAAAAGGGACAGGCTCTTGGTCCCGCAGAAGAGATTAGTGCCTGTCCCTTAATTTTATGTGTATGAATATTTTGAGCCGACAGGTTATGGAAGAATAGTCATCTTCTTAACACCTGCAAGGTCGCCCTGAAGTATAAGCGCCGTGTCGCTCCATCCGTCAGCGATGTTATTGACAGCGTCCATGAAAGCGTCGTCAACAACCCATTCAATTCTCTCAACAGAGCCGTCCCAGTCAGCAATTGTATATATGCCGCCCCAGTTAGCATTGTTAATCTGTATCTGTCCTGTTATGCCGGCAGTCTTATATACTATGATCTTTGACTTGCCAGCCTGGAGGTTCATAGCCTTGAGGTCGGTCTTGAAGATACGCATCTTTCCGGAAGAATCGCTCCAAGAGAAATTGAACGGCCATGACACAAGACCTGTCTGCTGCTCGTCCTTCGCAAAGGTAGCAAAGTCTATCTCCGGCACGTCTACGACTGTCTTTCCTGACACTATCCTTGCGCCGTCAGGAGTAACAAAGGTTATTTCAACCTCTCCTGTAGCCATCTCAGGCACCTGGAATGTTATCTCGTCATTGGTCTTTGAGAGTATCTTCACGACTTTCACTGAGCCAAGGTATATAGCCTCAACGTTGTAGAAGTTCTTTCCCTTGAGTGTAGCGTTCTCACCAATAATCATCTTCTGCGGAGCCTCAGAGATTGCCGGCTCTGTAGCAGCCTGTATGGTCAGACCAGAAGCCTCTACCGAAGTGCCGTTCTTGAGGTTGAGGACAAGTCCGGAGCCGGCACATGCTGTAGGCACGGTGAGGGCGATAGCCTTCTCGTTATGTGCTGCGAACTCTGTGACTGTCTGCGCCGGGTCTCCCGGAAGTGTCACGCTTGCCACGAGGTCGAGGTCACTACCTTTTATGATAACCTTATTACCAGCCACGAGAGCATTAGGAGTACACTCTGTGACAACAGGCTTTACGAGCGTGTAAGCCACCGTAACCTGCTTGCCGTTGGCGAGAGAGAGAGTTATGTCGCCTTCCTGAGCCGCCTCAGGCACTACAGCCACCACCTTTGCGGCAGCTACCGACTTCAACTCTCCGCCAGCGTTAGGGAATGCTATTGCTGTCACGAGGTCGAGGTCTTTACCAGATACTGTAACCTCTGCGCCGTTCTTGACAGGAGCAGGAGCTGCTACGAGTTCTGTAGGCACTACAGTCTCTATGCTTCCGGCAGGTATCTTTATTCCGGAGAAGGTCACGAGCGTCACCTCTCCGTCGGTTGCCGTTGCCGGGAGCGCGAAGATGAGCGTATTGCCGTCGGCAGAAGCCTTGATGCCGTCACCCTCTATTTCCGCTCCGCTGAGCAAAACCTTCTCAATGAGCTGAAGCGTAGTACCTGTCACTGTCACCGTCTCGCCAGCCTTCATCTTCGCCGGAGCGACACCCGTGGCTGTAGGAAGCGCAATGTTTATGGACTCGTCAGCATAGAGCAGGTTCTCGCCGTCAGGATTTGTATCGCTGAGCATAGGGCGTCCTGTCTTTGCCTCGCGAGGAATAGCTACAGAGATAGTGTAGCGGTCGTGAGCCACGAAGTCTGCCTCCGGCACACGTACGTCGTCAGCGAACACCACTTCGTGCATGAGGTTGAGGTAGTCGCCCTTGAATGTCACGATGTCTCCGACCTTACCGTTGAGGTTACCCTCCGAACCAACATATACTTTCTCGAGCACTACGTTCTCCTCGTATGTCACCGGAGTAATAGTCTTTATCTCACCGCCTTTGGCTGTTATGAGCGTCACGATGCCCGGCTCACACTTTTCTTTTGGCACCTGTATCCATATCTCGCTGACTCTTCCTGCCGCTTTTACATCGATTACGGTTATAGGGTCAGCTCCCGGAAGGTTCACCTGTGTTATCTGGTCGAGATTGCTGCCGAGGAATTTCAGTGTTCCGCCGCGCAGTACGGGGCATGGACCGAAAGAGTTGAGCTTAATCTCATTTCCATACTGGTCTGTCACAAGGTCGTCCTCGCTGCAGGCTGTGAATGTCAGCCCGGCAAGCAGCATGACGCAAAGAGACCAGAATAATGACTGATATTTTTTCATTGTGTTATGTCTTTATCAAAGGTTTGTTGTGTTTGGAGAATGCCGCGAATACACGTTGCGGTGTTTGCGGCATCCACCTTTTGTAATACCTATTTGTTAGGCACGGCACGGATATTGTCTATCTTGATGATTGGGTGACAATCCTCTCCTTCGTAACCACCGCCGTTGACGCAGAATATCGTCAGCGAAGCGAAGTCGTCCGGTTTGCTGGGCTTTACAGAAGCCGCCGTTCCGTCCCAATACTTATTGAAGACTCCATGTTCTCCGCCGAGCGGCAGAGTGACAGTAACCCATTTTCCGCTTGTATGATAAGCTCCGGCACCTTTCCAAGGAGCGTAGATGGCGCGTCCCCAGCCGTCATCAGCGTGGAAGAACGTGTTGTTGGCTGTAGAGATTGTCACCTTGTCAGGACCTGCGAAGATTACCTGCATAGGCGCTGCCGCCCAGGCACCGTTCTCAGGAATGCACATCTCAAACTTCAGCGACATGTTCTCGTAGTCGGTAAAGTCCACGATATCGTTGAGCTTAACACCGTCGCCACTGAAACCACCGTCCCAGTCGCCAGCCCAGTATTCAAACGAGAACGATCCGTCGTTCCAACCTCCGTCGGCACCCATATCCACGTCGCCGAGGAGTAGGTAGTTGCCGGAAAGCGATGTCTCGTCAGCCTGTATCTTCATCGCGTGCCATCCATGGTTTCCGAGGACAGCGTTTGTCACAGGGTTCGGTGTGTCGAAGTCAAAGAGAATGCCACGAGAGTCGTGGAACTGGAAGTTGCTTCGTGTCGTGCCATACTTGGTAGAAACCTTTATGAAACCCGCAGGAGCCTCTGCCGGCACGATGAAACGTATCTCATTCATCGTGATGCTTGTGATGTTCTCACGAGGCAGCACATAGTTGTTTGGGAACTCTATGCTGAGCGGATAGTCTGGATAGTCAAGGAAGTAGTTACCCTTTATGACGCCCTCCTCTCCTACACGTACCTGCTCGTTCTCCATAGCTATCACAGAAGGAGCATTTATAAGCACCTTGAAGTCGTATGCCACGGTATCACGTGAGGTTGTAATCATATAGAGTTTGTCGGTCACCACCTCCGGAATGTCCTTAGGCACGGAGAGCAGTATGGTGTTGTCGGTCATATAGCTCGTATTGAGCGTTGCCGGACGGTCGTTGAAATTGATGGCAACGATGCTGCGCAGGTTGTTTCCGACAATACATATCGGGGTGTTCTGGAATGCTCCGGTAAGGAGGGAGTCCTTGCTCGCAGCGTCAGCAAGGCGTATGTACGAGATGGATGGCATTCCACCTGTTGACTCGTATGCATCAGGCTGGTCAGAGCATGATGTCATGCCAGCGACAGAAAGTAGCGTGATGCCGAGAGCCAGTTTTATATTCTTGATATTCATAATATAATTCTTTTATATTCGGCGGGAGTCTTCTGTTCCCGCCTTGAAATTATTTCCTTGAACGTCAGTCACTGTTTAATAGCCGTATGTTGCGCGCACGTCAACATGCACTGGCTCTACGTTGCTGCCGAGGTTAGGATTGACAGAAACATCCTCTGTCGGGAAAGGAATAGAGAATGTAGCCTTTGTCACCGCAGGTACCGGTGTCGAGGAGTCATACTCTGCCCCAGAAGCATCCCATACGCCTGTCTCGAAGTACACCTTATATACCTCAGAGAGGTTCCACCATGCATTACGTTTCTGAGCCTTGATCTCTGCTATGCAAGCATCGACATCGTAATATGAGCGGCGTACGAAGTCATACCAGCGGTCGCCCTCTCCGGCAAACTCCAGTCGGCGCTCCTTCCATACGTCGTCGAACGTAATGGAGGTCTTCGGAGTATATCCGGAGACAGAACGTCCGCGCACGGCGTTGAACGCCTCGAGCGCCTTGGCGTTTGTGGTCTGTCCGCCGTCGAGGAGTGTCTGTGACTCTGCGAGCACGAGATATACGTCAGCAAGACGGAGGATATGCGTAGCCACGGCGTTTCTCATACGTGACGCTGGCACTCCCAGCTCTGCCACATGGTCGTTGTTGTTGCCGTAAGCATGCTTTACGTTCTGTGCTCCGCAAGGTCCCTGGAATGTTCCTGTTGCAGCAGGGTTATAGTCCTTGTCGAAGTAGAAATGCAGTATCTCAAATCCGTTCTGTCCGTTTCCGAGGCTGTGGTCGCGCCAGAAGTATGGATATACGTCGCCAGGGAGCATGATTGTAGCCTTACGGCGTATGTCGACGTCTATGCGGTCAGTAGGAGAGTCGGTAGGCTTCACGCCGAAAGCCGCCATGATGTCGACTGAAGGTCCGCCCCAACCGCCCCAGCAGTCACCGTTCTCGTCGAAGCCCTCCGGCATGAGGTCGCTCTGCAGCGTGTTCTGTGATGTCCACTGTGCGCCGATTGTCCAGCGCCATGCTATGAGACTCTCGTCAGAGACGTTGTTTGAGCCTCGGAAGATATCCTCGAAGTTTGCCATGAGCTTGCGTCCGGAGTTGTCGACAACGTCCTTGGCATAGGTGACAGCCTTTTGGAGGTCGTCGTTGTTCAGCGAGCCAGAGACGCCCGCCTTGGTAAGATAGACCTTTGCGAGGAGAGCCTCAGCGCAGTAGTAGTCCATGTGGCCGTTGGTGAGTTTCTGCTTGGGCAGGAGTTCCATGGCCTTTTCGAGTGTCATGATGATGTATTCATATACGTCAGCCTTCTGCACCTTGCTGCAGTGCTTGTATTCGCCGGAGGCGAGAACCTCTGAGGTGTTGTGGATGATAGGCACATCGCCGAATGAGCGTACGAGGTAGAAGTATGCCATGGCCTTCCATATAAGACATTCGCCCTGGCACTGCTTAATGGTCGCCTCTGATGCCGATGCTTTTCCGAGAGCCTGATAAACGGTGTTGCAATGTCCTATCTCAGCCCAAAGCGAGTACGACATGTTTACGAGGTCCTGGTCAGTGCCGTTTACGGAGAAGTTGAGGTATGGACAGTTGCCCATATACATATTGCCCGACATCACCTCACCCATCTTTATGAATGCGCGCTGGAAGTCATACCAAGGTGAGTTGTACAGGTAGTTGACACCTGAAATGCAGGCAGCGTCTGACGCATAGTAGTTGTCGAGGTTGTAGTTATCCTCAACAGGACGGTCAAGGAAGTCGTCGCACGAGGTCAGAGAGAAGCTTATTGCCGCTGCACATGCTAAATATTTTATATTCTTGAGTTTCATTGTAAGTCAAGTTTTATATGTTATGTGTTTTCTTCGAATGCCTTACGTTCTGCGGAGGCTGGCGTTGTCTTCGGTAGGGTATATTGTGGGACTCCGTCATATCGGCATGCGCCGGGAGCAGCGATATACCTTTATATTTATACAGCCCTTTCGTCCGCCTTTTCTGGCATTCAATGTTTTCAGCCTTGCTTTTAGAACGAAACGTTAAGTCCGAAGGTGAATGATGTAGGAGCAGGATAACGTCCGTTGTCAAGTCCGTAAACATTCTTGCTTGCTGTAGAAGCACCGATTTCCGGGTCGTATCCGTCGTAGCCTGTTATGGTGAGCAGGTTTGTGGCGTTGAGCGTCAGACGGAGGTTTGTAAGACCGAGACGGCTGATGAGCTTCTTGTCGAAGGTATAGCCGAGGGTGATGCTCTTCAGACGTACGTAGCTGCCGTTCTCTATGAAGCGGTCGCTCCATGCGTCGTTGTCGTTAGGGTCGTTTATAGAAGCGCGCGGGTAGAGAGCGTCAGGGTTTGATACGATGACGTTAGAGATGTCGTAAACCCAGTTGTCGCTCTTGGTGCCGTTCTTCGGTGCGAGCAGTGCGTGTCCTCCACAGTCGGCGAGCTGGTTCTGCCATGCAGAGTTCATGTGTGTGAGCTTCATCTTCATATAGTTACCGATCTTGTTGCCTATCGAACCGTTTATGAAGAGAGTAAGGTCGAAGTTCTTGTAGCGGAAGGTGTTGTTCCAGCCGAATGTCCACTTCGGCATTGGCGAGCCGATCTTTGTCTTGTCGTTCTCGTCGATGATGCCGTCACCGTTGACGTCGACGTACTTCACGTCACCAACGTATGTCGTGGTCTTAGGGTTATAGTCGCCAGGATTTGTGCTCCATGACTTTGTCCCGTCGGCGTTTGTCACTATCGGGTTGCTCTTTGTCAGGGTGTTCACCGGCGAGTTGAGTATGTCCTCGAAGCTTGTGTACACGCCGTCGGTCTTATATCCGTAGAATGAGTACAGTTGCTCACCTTCTGCCGAACGTGTAACCACGTCGGTCCACTGTCCGTTGCCTACGAGAGCCACGCCTCCGGCAAGGCTCTTCACCTTGTTGCTGTTGTGGGAGAAGTTGATGTCTGTGTCCCAGGAGAAGTCCTTGGTATGTATCGGGTGGGCTGTTACGGTAAGCTCAATACCTGAGTTCTCAATGTCGCCGTAGTTACCCCAAGGTGCTGCGAGAGCTGACGAGCCGTTGCCGCCGGTACCCATTATTGAAGGCAATGTTAGCGGCATGAGCATGTCCTTTGACATCTTCTTGTACCAGTCGACAGTGAAGCCGAGGTCGCCGTTGAAGAATCCGAGGTCAAGACCGATGTTCCACTGCTCCTGTGTCTCCCACTGTATGTCGAGGTTTGCCATGTTCGCCGGACGGTAGGACATGCCGAGAGCGGTGTCCATGGTAGACATTGCCGAGCCCCACTTATAGCTGCCTATGCTGGCGTTGCCTGTCTGACCCCATCCTAAGCGGAGCTTGCCGTTTGAGAGCCATTCTACGTCCTTGAGGAACGCCTCGTTGTTGAAGCGCCATGCGAGGGCTACAGAGTGGAAAGGAGCCCAACGCTTGTTAGGACCGAAGTTGGAGCTGCCGTCGTAACGGAATGTATAGGTAGCGAGGTAACGGTCGTCGTAGTTGTATGTCTCACGTGTGAAGAACGAAGCCATGGCAGAAGAGCCAAAGCCGGAACCGATCTCCGCCTTGCCCGAACCGAGTGAAGGATTGTGGACAGCGTCACTTGGAAGACCTGTGTTGGAGACGGATACGTAGTCGTATTTGCTCTCCCAGCACTCCTGACCGAGCATGGCTGTTATGGAGTGCTTGCCAAACTTCTCGTTCCAGGTAAGGTAGTTCTTGAGGGTCCAGTATGTCGATGAGTTCTTCTGTATGCGTCCGTTGTTGTTGTCGCGAACCCATGTTCCGAGGTCTACCTTCGGCTCGTATGTAGAACCCTTCGACCATGAGAGGTCCCAACCAAGTTCTGCGTGCCATACGAGATTTTTCAGGAAGCTCACCTCGGCGAATATCGAGCCGTTGAGTTTCTGACGGTCGAGGAGTATCTCGTTGAGCATAGCCATGGCGATAGGGTTAGGATTGGTAAATCCTTCTTTCGAGACGCTTGAATATCCACCGTCGATATTGTATATCTGAATGTCCGGAGGAGTGATGAGCGAGTAGTTTATGATACCCTCGTCAGAGTCTGCGAGCTTCAGGTCGTCTGAAGTAGAAGAGTAAGAAGCGTTGAGACCGAGCTTGAGCCATGACTTCAGCTGAGCGTCGAGGTTGGCACGCAATCCGTAGCGCTGGAAGTTGGAGCCTATGATGGTACCTTCCTGGTTCATGAAGTTTCCGGAAACATAGTACTGCACCTTGTCTGTGCCGCCCTGTGCTGAAACCTGATGGTTGTGCTGCCATGCCGTGCGGAAGATGGCGTCCTGCCAGTTTGTTCCTATGCCGAGTACGGAAGGGTCGGAATACATAGGGTCGGCGCTGTTCTGACTTATCTCATACTGGTCGACAAGAGTGTTGTAATATGTAGCGAACTCACGCAGGTTCATCATGTCGAGACGCTTCATCTGACGTGACATCGTGACGGAGCCGTCGTATGTGAACTTCGCCTCTCCGCTCTTACCACGCTTGGTGGTGATGAGGACAACGCCGTTGGCACCCTGTGCGCCGTAGATTGCCGTAGCAGAAGCATCCTTGAGGATTTCCATGCTCACGATGTCGGCAGGGTTGATAGTAGCGAGAGGAGAAACGGTTGACACGGAGCCGTTGCCGAGACGGTCGCCGAGTCCGAGGTCTGCACCACTCTGTGCGCTGCCCTGGAAGATAACACCGTCGACAACATAGAGAGGCTCGGCGCCGGCATTGATAGTAGCCTGACCGCGTACACGTATCGACTGGCTGGCACCCGGCGCACCTGATGTGGCGAAAGATGTCACACCTGCCACACGTCCCTGGAACGCCTGGTCGATGTTGGTGATATTGCCCTCTTTGAGAGCCTTGTCGTCAAGAGTCGTTGAAGCTCCGGCGAGGTCAGAACGTTTCATCTTACCGTATCCGACAACGACAGTCTCTTCAAGCATCTGCGCATCAGCCTTGAGGACAACGTTAACCTGCGTGCGTCCTGCAAGTTTTACATCCTGAGGCTGATAGCCTACAAACGAGATACTCAGCGTAGCATTGGCGTTCTTCACCTTCAGCTGGAACTTTCCGTCCATGTCTGTGGCGACACCGTTCTGAGTACCTTTTTCACGCACTGTAGCGCCGAGGACAGGCCCGAACTCATCACTGACAGTACCGGTAACCTGCACCTGTGCCATCATTGATGCCGAGACGAGCATGAACAGCGCGAGTAACGCAAACTTAATGCTGAAACATTTTTCAGTCTTCATAGCGTAAAAAAGTTTTAGTTAGTGATTATTATTATTTGAAAATTAAATCTGGGGGGATTATTCATTTAGACAGAGACTATGTGCTGTGACAGGGACAGTGGCTTCTAAATGATAGTCTTTTGCAAACGAGTATTTTTCTTCTACACGCCAATTCCTCCGGAGATACTTTTTGTATCAACAACGGTCATAGGCGTATGGTTTTTTGCACGGCTCACGGGGGAGTGTCCATTTGTAAGTTTTAGTGCATATCTGGTTTTAGGGTTTGTTTTTAGGTCTCTATGTTATAATAATATGAAAGGTTAATGGCAAACGTTAGTAGTCGTTTTACTGTTGTTTTTCAGCCAACCATAATTTCTTGGGTGCAAAATTACGGCAAAAAACGCAAACGCTAACATATTATCTTATCAGGGAATGATACTTTTTTGTATTTATTAAAAAACGTGTGTTAAATGTGATGTTTTTTACGAAAAGGATTGAATGAAAGAAGGTTCAAAGCCATTACTTTTCTCTTTCAAAGCATAAATTTTCTCTTTCAATGCCACTACTTTTTTCTTTCAAATCAGCGGAATTTTATTTTTTTGCGCTATATTTTTTTCTTTCAAAGCGGAAGAATTCTTCGTTCCAAGACTTGGGATGTAATTTCCAAGCTTTGGAACGAAGATTTAATGCCTGAAAAAAGAAATATCTATAGCGGGTAAAAGGAGTTTTCCAAGCTATGGAAAAGAAGAACATTTTAGGAGATACGCCGGCTATTTCAACCATCCGAGCAACGCCACGAGATATGCGTTCCAGTTTATGGCTATCTCGTTTGAGGCATAGCTGCCCACATGGTCCTGATATGCCTCGTCGGGAGAGTCGGAAGGATATGGCGGCACATACTCCGCATCCTGCTTGCCGCTGTTCGCACCTCCGGCGAGGAAGCCCGGCAGCGGGTCTTTCACTCCGTCGGCGGCGGAGATACGCTGGTGGGGGTTCATGACCCTCTGCGTTCCGAAGCCGGTGACATAGCAATAGCCGGTGGCGTTACGCCCGAAGAGATGGTCGGCGGATGTCATGGCAGCCTTGCGGTATCTGTCGTCCTTTGAAAGGGCATACTGGTACATCAGGGTTATGCCACGCCCGGCACACATCTCGGAGTTGCTGCCCCAGACAAAGTCTTCTGCCTTGTTGCCGAACACCGAGCAGAAAGCCGAGGAGCGCAACGCCTCAAGGTCATTGTCGCAGAAGGCTTTCATCGACTCTTTCAATGCGCTGATGTCCATAGCCTTGGCATCGGCACTGCCAAGGAGCTCCTGATTCATCCATTGCATGATGCCGAGGGCTCCCACATCGCCCCACACGGGCAGGGTATATTTCTCCGGCATGAACTGCCGTGCCTGCTGGAGATATGCGTTCTCGTGCGTTGCGAGAAACAGCTCCGTGGCAGCCCAGAAGAACTCGTCGGAAGGGTCGTTGTCATCATACATGCCTGTAAAAACGTCAGGGTCGTATTTCTCGTTGTTCCCCGGCTGGTCGTAAATCACAGAAGGATTTCTCACGGCCCACGCATAGGCTCTCTCCGCAGCCGGGAGAGCCTCTTTGCAGAACTCCGCATACTGTGGCAGTTCACCATAGACACGCACAGCGAGGGCGAGGGTAGCAGCGAAGTCAAGAGCCGCCTGAGTGCTCTTCTGTACGACATATCTCTGCTGACGACACTCCGTCGGCATCACGAAGCCCTCGAAGTTTGGTGTCGTGAGCTTATGATATACGCCGCCGTCGTAAGGGTCCTGCATGGTGAGCATCCATCTTATGTTATACATCACCTCGTCGAGAATGTCTGCCACGCCGTTGCCTGACTCCGGGATATTCACGTCCATAGCGTCGAAATAGGCTTTGTTCATCTGGTACGACTGAAGCATTACGCCTATCGTGAAGGCGGAATTGACAATGTATTTGTTGTAGTCGCCGGCGTCATACCATCCAAGAGGTGAGGAGATAATCGTTCCGGCAGGACGGAGGGGAGAGGCTGCCGAGGGATGCACCATGACCTTGTCGTCAGGGTGTGCAGCACTTCGGGCATACGCTCCGGCATAACGTGCCTCAATGTCCATTGCCGTACGCTGGAGGTAGAAAGCCTTCAGCGCAGCCTTCGAAACGCCGGTATAAGGTGAGTCGCTTATGACAACCTTCTGCTTCACACGCCCTCCCGACAGTGTATACACACCAGGGGCAGTGACCTGGGAGAAGTCTATGACACGGCGCACCTTGTCGTTGAACGGCGACTTCACCGAGCGTGTGGCTGCTCCGCTCCACACCGTCTTGCCTTTCGCGTCTTTCAGTGTGAAGGTAGAGGCTTTAAGCGAAGGCTCTACGACGGCCACCTTGCTCTCGTTAGTATAATAACCTATCTGGTTTACCTTTATAGCGTTCTGCGCCGATGCAGAAAACGTCATGGCAGAGAACAGCGCAACGAAAAAACCTTTCTTCATTTCTCTTTTTTTACACGTTTTACATCACAACCTCTACCTCATGCTCGCCATGAGCTGCCTTTATGGCATTGCCCTCTATGGCTTTTCCGTCCACGGTGACTCTGCTCACACCCCTTTCCTTTCCGTCTGGGTTCTTCACTGTGATGTTGAACACCGTGTCGCGGAGGACGCGTCTTACCTTATACTCTTTCAGCGAGGAAGGTATGCAAGGATCTATCTCCAGTCCGTCGTAGGTAGGCTTTATGCCGAGGATATACTGCGTAATGGTGTACCAGTTCCATGCCGCCGTGCCCGTAAGCCAAGAGTTCTTGCCCTCACCGGGCTTCGCAGCGTCTTTTCCTGCCACCATCTGACAGTATACATACGGCTCTACCTTATGCAGCTTCTGGTCTGTAATCCAGGCAGGACAAATCTTGGTATAATGCTCCCAAGCGTCGTTGCCGCGTCCCGCCACGGTCTCTCCGATAATCACCCACGGGTTGTTATGGCAGAATATTCCGGCATTCTCTTTATATCCCGCCGGATAGGACGATATCTCACCCATCCCAACATGGTATGTGGTGTATGCGGGGTTGTTCAACACCATGCCATGCTCGCAGTCGAGGTATTTCTTGCATGCGTCAAGAGCCTTGTCTACCATGCCTTCCTCAAGGCCTATGCCTGCCATGGTGCAGAAGCCTTGCGACTCGATGAATATCTTGCCTTCCTCGTTCTCCTGCGAGCCGATCTTATTACCGTAGAAGTCGTATGCCCTGAGATACCATTCGCCGTCCCAGCCATGACGTTTCACTGCCTCAACCATTTTGTCTATGTAACGCTGTGCACGTGCCGCTTCTTCTCCGAAGCCTTCCACCTGGCGGCATAGCTCTACATACTGCTTTCCGCAGAACACGAAGAGTCCGGCAATCATAAGCGACTCTGCCTTAGAGCCTTCGGAGTTGTTCTCCGTCGTCTGGAACGACTCATTAGGGTCCCAGGAGAAGCAGTTGAGGTTCAGACAGTCGTTCCAGTCGGCACGTCCTATGAGCGGCAGGGCGTGGGGTCCGAGGTTCTCCACGACGTGGTTGAAAGAGATGCGGAGGTGTTCCATGAGTGTCACCTCTGTTCCCGGCTCGTTGTCCCACGGCACCATCTCGTCGAGGATGGAGAAGTCACCGGTCTCTTTGACGTATGCCACAGTGCCGAAGATGAGCCACATAGGGTCGTCGTTAAATCCTCCGCCGATATCGTTGTTGCCGCGCTTTGTCAGAGGCTGATACTGGTGGTAACAGCCGCCGTCAGGGAATTGTGTCGAAGCGATGTCTATGATGCGCTGACGTGCTCGGCTCGGCACCTGGTGTACGAAGCCTACAAGGTCTTGGTTGGAGTCACGGAAGCCCATGCCACGGCCTACGCCACTCTCGAAGAACGACGCAGAGCGTGAGAAGTTGAACGTAATCATACACTGGTACTGATTCCAGATATTCACCATACGGTCCAGACGCTCGTCGCCGGAAGTGAGGACGAACTTGTCGAGGAGGGCATCCCAAGAGGCGTGCAACTCGGCAAAGGCGTTGTCGACAGCCTCTACGGTAGAGAAGCGGGCTATCGTCTCACGCGCCTTGGATTTGTTGACAAGTGTAACGTCAGACGCCTGTGAGGTGATAAGCTCTCCACGGCGTTTGCGCTCTATGTCCTCCACAGAGAATTTCTCTTCTCTCTCATTCTCTGCATATCCCAGGAGGAAGATATAGTCTTTGCTCTCTCCGGCTTCGAGGGTCACCTCAAGGTAGTGGGAGGCTATGGGGCTCCAGCCGTGTGCCAAGGAGTTGGCGGCCTTGCCTTCCATGACACGCTGTGGGTCGGCAAACTCGTTATACAGTCCTATGAATGTCTCACGGTCAGTGTCATATCCGTCAATCGTGGCATTCGTGACAGCATAGTATGCGTAATGATTTCGGCGTTCCTTATATTCGGTCTTGTGATATATCGTTGAGCCGTCAATCTCCACCTCGCCGGTCGACCAGTTACGCTGGAAGTTCTCCATGTCTGTCGCTGCGTTCCATAGACACCATTCGGCGAGGGAGAAGAGCTTCAAGGTTTTCTTCCCGTCGGTGGTGTTCGTAAGCGTGACTTTCTGCACCTCTGCCCATGTCTTCAACGGGACGAAGAAGAGCACGCTGGCTTCTATGCCGTCCTTACGCCCGGTTATGCGGGTGTAGTTCATGCCGTGGCGGCACTCATAGAAGTCAAGAGGTGTCTTACACGGTTTCCACCCGGGGTTCCATACCGTGCCATGGTCGTTGATATAGAAATACCTTCCGCCGTTATCCATAGGTACGCCGTTGTAGCGGTAGCGTGTTATGCGGCGGAACTTGGCGTCCTTATAGAAGTTATATCCTCCCGCCGTATTGCTTATAAGGCCGAAGAAATCCTCGTTGCCGAGATAGTTAATCCACGGAAAGGGTGTTGCAGGATTGGTGATGACATACTCTCGTGCAGCATCGTCAAAATATCCGAAAGAGTTCTGTTCCATTGTTCTTTTGTGTGTTAAAGTGGAGTTTGCTTGACTAATCCCTTTTTCCTTTGGGCATGTAGAACAAGGCTTCCACCGTAATAATATAAAATGTGTTGTCAAGTAGGTGTAATCAACGTGTTTGGTTAGGAATTCATTGAACGCGCATTATTCCTCTACGCCGAGTTTCCTAAGCAGGAAAGCCTGCCACTCGTCCCATTGTTCCTGATACCAGAAATGTGCCGTCTGCTGGTATGGCGAGAAGACTTTCTCTCCTCCCGCTACGTTGTATGTGGCGTAGGCCGTGGTCGGCGGCACGACATTGTCGTTATATCCGAAGCTGAAATAGCCGGGGACAGTGATGCGGCGGGCGAAATTCACGCCGTCGTAATATCTCGCCTGCTCAACGACAGACATATTGACATCCTTGCGTGGCTGCTGCTTCGCTTCGTCGTAGAAATAATGCGGCCAACCACAGGCTACGCCTTTCAGCGCAGCTTCATAGTCGCACATGGCAGCATGTATCGGGGCATAACAGCTGACGCGCTTGTCAAGAGCTGTCGTGGCGAGTGTCAGGAAACCGCCCTGCGAACTGCCTGTCACGGCGAGATTCTTGCCATCCCAGGTAGCAGGGAGGGCTGTAGGACTTGCAGCATTAGTATTCGCGCCGAGAGAGGCTATGAAGTCTATTGCTCTGACGCATCCTGTCACCACGTGCTTATAGTAGTTGCACTCGCGGTTATACACTCCGTTGAGCCAATACTGTGCAAGGGCTGCCGACGAGAGGTTGTCGTAAAACTCCTGGGGCTTGGTGACGGGAACGCCATGAATGCCAATCTCTAATACTATGACACCTTTACGCGCTGTCCATGCGTCACCGCCGTAAGGCCTCACTCCTGCCCCTGGCACTCGCAGCATTGCGGGATATTTTCCCGGTTTCGTCGGCACGTTGAGTATGCCGTAGACTCTCCTGCCCCATCTGTCGTTCTGGAAAGAGACGTGATAAGTGTTCACCTCTTGCGACGATCGCTCAGGAAGGAACTCGAACGTTGGCTCTAAGGAAGTATGTCGGGCTTCTTCAAGTGCCTTCGTCCAGAAAGCGTCGAAGTCTGCGGGACATTGTGTCGTAGGCTGGAGCTTCTCAGGAGACACGGCGGCTGAACACCATGCCTCATAGTCTTTGCCTCCGGCATGTGCCGTAACCTTCAGCTTGTAGAAGCCGGGGGTCTTCATCTTGCCGGTGATTTTCGTCGTGCCGGTTTTCAGCGTCATGTCTTTCTTCACCTCCGGGTACATCTCTGGTCCCATTTCATAGCTGATCTCGGCGTTGTCGAGGAGGGTGCCGGACTTCAGCACACATACCGTAAATTCTATTTTTTCGCCGACGGAGTATTTCCAGTCCTTATGGTCCGGTGTGACCGTCACTGTGATGTTCTTGCCTCTGATTTGTGCAGTAACGCCCGCAGGGATTATCGCCATGGCTATGACGAGGAGCATTAATATCTTTCTCATTGCTGTATATAAATATTAGGTGTAGTTATAAAAAAGTAATCTAAGTTACCGCTGTCATTATCGTTTCAGTGTTTCCGCAAACTCGCGTATCACGTTGAGTGTCGTGGTGTCAGAGGCGAAGACAGAGTTTAGCCCTTGCTCTTCCTGCGCCGGGTCGCAGACATAGTCGTCCCAACGCTGCCAGATGGTATGGCGGACATTTGCCGAACCGCCCCAACCCCAGAAATTACATCCGGCAATCTTGCCTGTGTGGTATATTACAGAGAAGACATAACGGTAGTATTCGTCGCGTCCTGACGTTGGCGAGCCAGGGGTGAAGAGGAAGCGGTCACGGGGGTAGCCGAACTCTTCAAGGACAACAGGTCGGCGGCGGAAGGTCTTCTCACCAGCCCGAGGGGTGTTGAGCACGTCATACGCCTCTTCAATATACGCCTGTGTGGAGTCGCAGGCGGCACGAACGTTTTCTACTATAGGGTCGGGCATTCCTTCAGCTATTGTCTTGTCAGCATCGTAGTTCTGGTTGAACTGTCCTATCCATCCCCAGTTGTTTGGCCAGATATGTATGCAGGCATAGTCTATGCAGGGAAGGGTGTGTATCGCACGGAAAAGCTCTGTACTTTCCTCGCAGCCGTGCTTTCCCTCTGAGCCTGTCGTGACGAGATGGTTCGGGTCTAACCCTTTAATCATGCGCGACTGACTGTCTATCCATTCCACGAACTTCGCCCTGTGGAGACTGTCGTTTATGAAACAGCGCGGCTCGTTGGCTATCTCCCACGCCATAATAGCTTTCGACGTGCTGTACGGCTGTTGCGTGATACTGTTTACGCGTGTCACGATATTCCTCACATGATTGGCAGCAAGTCGCTTGGCCTCGTCGTTTGTTATGAAGTTCGCCACATATTGCATATACTCCCACCAACCGTCTATTGTCGGCACGGGAGTCTTGTCGAAATGCTTCATTTTGCCGGAGCCGTCAGAACTCATCACGTCACCGCTGAAGCCTACCCAGTCAAGATATGCGCCATAGCCGCCGGACCATTCCCAGGCATTGTTGAAATACAGTACGGCACGCATGTCGCGACGTTCCAGCTCTACAAGGAGACGGTCAAGACCTGTGAGGAGCTTCTCGTCATACACTCCGGGGGCTGTCTGCAGCTTCGGTGCGATATGGCTGGGAATACTGTCACGACCGTCGCCGCCGACAAGGACGCGGACGTTGTCTACGCCGAGAGCCTTGAGGTCGTCAAGTTCTTTGGCGAGGCGAACACGGTCGCCTCCATTTCCGTCACTGGCAAGTATGGCACCATACCAGAGGTTAGTACCAACGTAGCGGTACTCCTTGCCGTTGAGGAAGAAACGACCGTCGTCGACAGTAACAAAGGGAGTGCCTTCCCTTGCCACACTCGCAGAGACGATGAAGCAAAGGAAGGTAAGTAACGTATATCTAACTAACTTAACGTGCATACTATTATCTTATTCATATTAATTCGTGCAAGATTTATCAAGTCCAGCTTTACAAAGATTTCAAACGCTGTATTACATGCCTTTTCAGTAAAGTATTACTTGCCTTTCAAGTAAAGCCTTACTTGCCTTTCAACTGAAATCTTACGTTTCTTTCAAACGCTGTCTTAATGTACATGAAAGGGAAATCTCTTTATCACCTCTCAAAGTCGCGATGTCACTTTTCTGTAGTAAACGGCACTACAGGAAGTCCGCGGAGGTTATGCAGACGACCTATCATGAAGTTACGGTAGCAGTAGCGTATGTTCTTTATCTCTGAAACCTCAGGACAAATGAGGGTGAGGAAACAGCCTTGGCGTTTCACGTTCTGCCATGCCGATGACGACCATACTACAGCTTTATGCCATGTGCCGTCAGGACCCTGTGCCTCAAAGCCTTCTATACCGCTCATGCGGTCGAAGCCGTCGTTGCTGTTGGTGAAATACATCCTTACCACCTTGTCAGCCTTGCCGTGGTTGTTTTCCACCGCTGTTCCTGCAATGACAACCTTGTCGCCGTCATTAGCGTCCACAACTTCCATATACTCATACTCTGGCGCTTCGGCGGAGAGGCCCTGAACACCGTAGTCGCGGGTCAGGGCAAGGTATGCCAGTCGCTGACCTATCTCTTTCTTCTTGGCACCGTGTATCTGGTCTATCTCATGCTCATAGATAAGGTCGCTGGTACATACACAGCCACAGTGGTCGAGAGTGTTGGCTATGGTATGCTGTGCCGCACGAAGCTCTGCACCCCATGTGCCTTGCGCATCGCCATAGCGGTAAGGTGGCAGCTCGACGGTATATATTGGAAGGTTATCGCCTGGCTGGTTCCACATCTTTCGCCACAGCTTGGTCATTGTCGTGAAACGTTGTATATACTCTTCCGCCCTGCCTACGTTCGACTCCCCTTGGTTCCAGAGGAAGCCTTTTATGGTATATCCCGCCAAAGGAGCAAGCATACCGTTGAACATGACCATCTTACGGTGGTAGTCAGCGTCGGAGGTAGGTGTCAGACCGTCATGGTAAGTCAGGAGCGTGTCCTTCGGCAGCCAGCCTTCAACACACGAGCCTCCCCATGCGCAGCTTATAATACCTACAGGGACATTCAACGCATCGACAAGCGTGGTGGCAAAGAAATATCCGCAGGCAGTGAAGCGTGCAGTGTTTGCTGGCTCTGCCTTCTCCCATTTTCCGCCTACCCTGTCCTGTACGGTCTCTGTCCCTACTTTCGGCACAGTCACCACGCGGACAGCATCAGTATAACGTGAGGAGGAGAAGATTGCTTCGTTAGCACCCTCGGTAGGACAATTCCAGAAGCCGCCTATCGGCATCTCCATATTCGACTGTCCGGAGCAGAACCACACCTCGCCGACCAGCACGCCGTTGAGTGTTTTTTCTTCGATAACTTCGGAATTTTTCTTCGGTTTTCCTGCATACTCCCTGAGTGTTATGGTATGCTTCTCATAGCTTGCAGCAGGTGTTTCAACCTTTACGTCCCAACGTCCAGTCTTCGGAGTTTCTACGGTATATACTTTTCCGTTCCAACTTGTGGTGACTTCTACATAATGTCCTTTAGCAGCCCAGCCCCAGAGTTTTGCCTCTGTCTGTTGCTGCAGCACCATATCGTCGCCGATAATCTCCGGCAGTTCAAAAGCTTGTGCAAAACTTGTCGCGAGAAGTGTCGCAACGAGTGAAAAAATCTTCTTTGTCATGATTTAGTTAGTTTTTATTGAGTGCAAAGTTATAACAATTCCACACATGGCAATTGTATTATTTTGCCATATCATAATACTATCTTTTTCAGTTTCAAAATTCTCATAAAAAGTCTCTTTTACACCGTATTACATCAAAACCTAAAGTATATGGTTCAGATAAAAAAGTATTATCTGCAACCGTCAGTATATGATGATTGCAGATAACGACAGGCTTATGCAAATCTTTTATAAGCATGTAAATATTATATGGTGGGGGCTATTATTTCCCACGATATGTATAAGTAAGTGCGTATCGCTGCAATGAGACGAACAGACATATTCACATAGCCCCACTGATCCACATTACGGCATCATACGAGCTCACCTATACTATAACATGCTTCTTATGATAGTTATCGCGGAACTCCGTAGGTGTACATCCCCTTCTTTTCTTGAAGATGCGGTTGAAATTAGATATATTATTGAAACCGCAGCGGTAGCAGATTTCCACAACGGCCATGGTGCTGTCAGCAAGCATACGTGCGGCATGGCCTAAGCGCACGTCGATGATATACTCTGAGATGCTCTTCCCGGTGCGCAGCTTGAAGAAACGGCTGAAAGCCGTAGGTGTCATAGAGGCGAGCTCGGAGAGTTCCGGCAGCCTTATTTCCTCCTTATAGTTCTTATCAATATACTCCTTTACTTTCTGCACCCTTCGGCTGTCCACAGCCACAATGGTGTGTGAGAATGCGCTTGTCGATAGGAGGTGGTAGTCGTCAGTCAGCGACAACTCATACATCAGCTCAAAAAATTTTACTACGCTATAAAAGCCCGGCTCCATATTTACCAGTTCGTTGATACGGTCATAGACGTGCATGATAGCTTTCATGCCGAAAGCTACTCCTACCTCAGAGCGTTTCATAAGTTCCGCAAGCGACTGCATGTGGGTTTTTCCGAGAAGTTGGGGCGAGAAGAGGTCTTTTGAGAAATGTATCGTAATCTCTCGTATGTCGTCCGACGTACATTCATACTGTTCCCATGTATGCTCAAGGTTTCCGCCCATGAGTACAAGGTCATAATTACCGAGCACTTCGATGTTATCGCCGATAATCCTTCTGTTGCCATGGCAGTTCTCCACGAAGTTTATTTCCATCTCCGAATGTCTGTGAAGAGGATAGGTATGCTGTTTCTTGTGTCTTTCCACAAGGTGATAGCAGTCTCTTTCCGTGAGGCGTGTTATCTCAGATATCACATTATTCATATTAGGTATTGTTTGTTAGTTTTTTCTTACTGTTAAAGAGTCACGAAAGTCACGCCCTTGTCCGTTACTGTTTTGAATGGTTATGGAATCACTCCCTTGCTCGTTAGTTCCTTGACAGGACAATGGAAGTCACGCCCTTGTTTTTCCTCTCTTTTTTCGATGAAAGCGCATTTTCATGCTCTCCTTCCTCGTTCTTCTGTGGAGCGAGCGAAGCCGAGAGCCTTACCACACCGTCCTTACCCGTTGAGGATATTATCACCTGTGCGCAACCGTTGAAAGCGGGTATTTTTACCTTTTTCGTCTCTCCGTCAATAGGCTGCTCATTTCCACGGAATGCCGGGTCGCCATTGCCGAAGCCTAGCACTTCTGCCGGTCCTTCTACTGTGAGGTATATGTCCTGACAAGCGTCCGGCACCAGAAGCCCTTTCTTGTCCGTCAGCATAAGGTCTACTACTGTAACATCACCTTTGCGGGCATTATGTGCGTTTTCATGCGCTTTCATCGCTATTTTCTCTGCTTCTCCCGTTGTCTTCACCTCTGCCGTCATGCGTTTTCCGTTGCGGTAGCCTACAGCCTTCAAGCTTCCGGGCATGTAGATTGTCTCCCATTCTATATGTCCGTAGCGTGGCATGGTTTTCCTACCTAATGTCTTGCCGTTATGATACAGCTCCACCTCGTCGCAGTTGGAGTACACCCATACCTTTACTTTCTCCCCCTCATGCCCCTTGAGATTCCAATGCGGCAGGATATGCAACACAGGCTCTTCCGTCCACCAAGCCTTGAGATAGTACGCCTCGTCCTTCGGGAACCCGCAGTAGTCGAGTATTCCGAACTGCGAGCCGGTAGCAGGGAATGTCAGAGGGTTTGGCTCACCACGGTAGTCGAAGCCCGTCCAGAAGAAGCAACCGGCAGCCCACGGACGCTCGGCATAGAAACGCCAGCCACGCTCAATCCTGTTATATGTACCGTCTTTCTCGTCAGCTATACGGTTAAGGGCAGGCATCCAACGTCCCTCAGGGTCAGCGTAATACACGCCTCGTGTGCCGCAACCGGAAGTCTCCTCCGAGCCGTAGCATTTCCTCTCAGGGTATTTTTTCCTATGTTCATCAACTGGGTTCTGCATGATGTAGTTATACCCTGCCACATCTACGGGCACCTCTACGGTAGGTCCTCCGCTTGTGGCAAATGTCATCTCGCGCGAGGGGTCGAAGCGGCGGCAGTATTCGCGCATGGTGGCTGCCACACGCTCTCCCTTCTCGCTCCATTCCAATCCCCACTCTTCGTTGCCTACGCTCCAGAGTATTACTGACGGATGGTTCCTCGCCCTCATAATCATCCTTCTCAATGCTTCTGTCTGATAATCCGACGAGCCAGAGAGCCTGTTCTCTTCAATCACGAACATGCCGAGTGAGTCGCAGATGTCGAGGAGAGCCTGCGAGCTGGGGTTATGCGATGCACGGTATGCGTTACATCCGAGAGCCTTCAGCTTGCGTATTCTGTATTCGAGGAGGTTGTCGGGAATAGCGACACCTACCCCGGCATGGTCCTGGTGCATGTTCACGCCTTTTATCTTCACCTCCTCGCCGTTGAGCAGAAGTCCGCGGTCTTTGTCGAAGACCACCTCGCGTATTCCGAACTTCACCCTCTCACGGTCTATCACCTCGTCGTCTTTCATCATCTCCACGGTGAGAGTATATAAATAAGGTGTCTCGGGCGACCACAGTCGTGGCTTCTCCACGGTTATGCCATATGACTGTTTAAAAGGACTCTTCGGGTTTATGGTGCGCCTCTGTTGTGTGGTGTACTCTCCTTGTGCCACTTCCTTTCCTTCTGCATCACTGACGGTGAGTTTTGTCTTCACAATTCCCGAGAAAGGCTTCAAGGCATCGTTCACGGCTTCTGTCGAGACGCTGACAAGTGCCTTTCCGTCTTTCACCATACGTGTCGTGATGGAGATGCCGTCGTTGGCGTAGTGGAGAGCATTGGTAGTCTCTAACCATACATGACGGTATATTCCTCCTCCTTCATAAAACCACCCCTCCTCAAGCGTAGCGTCAGCACGTACACATACGACGTTGTCGCCACCGTAGTTCAGGTAGTCGGTGATATCATAATACTGCGAGAGGTATCCGCTCTCCGTCCCTCCGCAGAAGAATCCGTTTACCCACACTCGGCTGTTGCGGAAGATGCCGTCGAAGAGCAGTGCTACGGTCTTACCCTTGTCTTCCGGATCAATGTGAAAAGTTTTCCTGTACCACCCCACCGAGGTCTCCGGATATTTATAACCTACCGTCTTATATCCGTGTGAGTGGCTTGCATCCTTGCTGTACGGCAGTCTTACAACAAAGTCGTGGGGCAAGTCAACGCTCTCCCACGTCGTGTCGTCAAATTTCTCGCTGTATGGCCCGCTGTTGTGTATGGAGGCAGCCTTTGTTAGGTAGTTGAAATATTCTGTGCCGCAGCCATAGTCTTTGGAAGGGTCAGAGGCGTTGCCGAAGGCGAACTTCCAGCCGAAATCGAAACACTCTTTTCTTCTCACGTTGCCTTCTGTCCCAGAGTCCATAGCAGCCATATCATGTGCCAGCATTAAGAATAGCGCTATGGCAGCGGCATATCTTATGAGTCTTTCAAGGTTAATGATTTTCATTTACGTATTCTTTGGTTGTTAGGTAATGTTGCCTGTCAGTTAAGTTTACTCACCATTTACAAGGTTAAGGTAAATTTTTTGCAAAGATAAGGAAAATATTTTAACAACCAACAAGAAAGGTCAAAAAAGTATCATTATAGCCCTTATTTTTTCAAAAAGCAGAACCTCTATCAATGAATAACACATATTTTTCAAGCAAAAAAGTATTATTTCCTGATAGAGGTTGTATCTATAGTGTACTGTCTACGCTAAAATTTTAAGTTCCAAATATTCCTATTCTTATACGTCACATTTTTATACGCCACACTTTCAGTATGACTTTCTCAAAATCTCTTTTCTCGCAAGACACTTACGAAATCTCTTCTTATCGCAAGACACTTCATACATTACATCTTCACGGCAGACATCTCAGGATGCTCCGAGCGCACCTTCTTTGTCATTTTCGACACCACGAGTGAGTAACTGTGACGTATAAGGGCTTTCACCAACGTGTCGTCAAGCGTGCCGAAGAGGTTCAGCTGGTTCCAGTGTTTTTTGTTCATGTGCCACGCACCTTCTATCTCTGCATAGCGTTCTCTCAGTTCGATGGCGCATTCCGGGTCACATTTCAGGACGAACCACTCCGTATGCTCAAGGTCTACCATGGCGAAAATCTTGTCCATGACACGGAAAGCGAGTGTTGTCTCATCGAAAGGAAGATACTCTGTCGTCTCGGGAAGCGAGAGGCAGTATTCACGTACTGTTTCTATATTCATCTGATATATTTCTTGAGGTGTACATATAATATATGTGAATACAAAGATAAGAAGATATATCTATTCCCGAAAGAGATTAATATTTTTTAAGACGGTAATTTCCATTCCGACCTATAGACGACACCTACTTACGATACAAGGACAAGATAGAACTATTCCGTCTTGAAACTATCCACCGGATTGGCGGTAGCCTCCCTATATGTGCGGCTAATGATAGAGAGACAAGCAACGAGGAGAGTGAACAGGGCTGCCACAGCCAGTACCCACCATGGCATGGAGATCTGGTATGTGAAGCCTTGAAGATAGCCACGCATAACCTTAATGCTCAGTGGCATAGCCAGAATGACAGCGACGACGGACATTACGAGGAAACGGTACGAGAGAGTCCATACGGCATTCGCGACTGTTGCTCCCATGACCTTACGTAGTGCTATCTGCTTACGCTGCTGCTCACCATAACATACCGACATTGCGAACATTCCGAGGGAAGAGATCAATATAGAGACGAGCATAAAGGTGAGAACGAGAGACATGGTGTTGCGCTGTGACTGCAAGACGTCATGCATTCTATCCTCAATATAGTAGCACGGCATTTCGAGTGGCATGCCCTTCAGCTCTTTGTTCATCTCACGACAAGTCTTGTCAACAGCGGCAAGAGCCTTATCATGGTCACCACGGGTTTTGACAAGCATGGTAAAGTAAAAGCCGTCGTGAGGAGCGACCATAATACCGTTGTAACAGTTTTCTATCATATTCGATACTGCGCTACCCACACGGAAGTCGGCAATTACTCCGCAACATTCATACTCCGGCTTGCCTTGCTTCATACCAAAAAACGGTTTCTTTGCCGACACGCCCCAGAAGCGTCTACCACTCTCCGTCAGCCACACCTTACCGCCGGCAGGCTCACAATATCGTTCCACGACCTTTATTCCCAACATCTTCATTGCCGTGGAGTCAAGCCGACACATCCTTAACCACGAGAACACCTCACCCTGTTCATCGTGTACGCCATTTGCAGCACATTGCAATGGTGTGCCGCCTCCCGTAACAGCCTCCTCGACTTCCGGCAGTGCTTTCAGCCGGTTCGCCAGAATTTGCTGACGGTCAAGGTCTGTGCCTACAGACACCGTAGTAATCATAATGATGTCCTCTCTGTCATAGCCGTATGGCAGCGTGTACAGGTGGTGCATCTGCAGAGTCATGGTAATCCCTACGGCAATGAGCACCGTACTCACCACACCTTGTGCAGTGATAAACACCTTGCTGAACCATATCTTGTTCTTGATCCGGAGACTGCCCTTCACCACATCGATAGGGTTAAATCGTGACACCATGACGGCAGGAACGATGCCGCAGATTACAGATATGACGAGGAGTGCCGCCACGGTGACAGGCAACATCAGAGGAGACATCGGTAGAGAGATTTTCGTGTTGAGCATGACGTTGAACAAAGGCAGCAGACATAGTGCAAACAGCAGACCTATGATGAAGCAGGCCGACGTGAACAATGCCGACTCCCTGAAATATCTTACCACTACTCCCCATACGCTCTCGCCCAAGAGTCTGCGTGTAGCCATCTCCTGTGCCCTTTTGCCGGCTTGCGCCACGGTGAGGTTGATATAGTTGAATATGGCGCACACGAGAAGCACGAGGGCTACTGCAAGGAGTATATCCACCAGTTTCTTGTCACCTTTGCGGAACTTAAAACTATCCAGGTCAGAGAAATACATCTTATCCATACGCACTAACGACGAGCCCCAAAGGAAATTCCCGTCGTTTTCGCGTGAATAATTCACATTGCTCCAGTAAGCCACATACTTGTCAAGGAGCTTTTCAGCCACCTTGTCAGGATCAGCATCCTCAGCGAGACGCACAAAAGGAACCGTTTCTCCGAAGTTGTCCATTCTCTCTGTCAGGCGTTCTGCGTGTTTCATCGAAACCATAACGTCATACTGCTCAAAGATGTCTGACTTGCCGAAATCAGGCATGACTCCCGTTATCCGGAATGTCAGGGTGTCACAGCTCAATGTCTTGCCAATGGGGTTGCCGTTGCCAAAAGCCTTGGCGGCAAACGACTCGCTGACGATAGCTTCATACTCAGAGGCAAGCACACTGTCACGACGGCAGCCCCGTACATCATACCCGAAGAACTCAAAGAAATTGGGGTCCACACAGTATGCGTCAGCCTTGAAGAACGTCTCGCCAACCATAAATCCGGAGATATTGTTGGCAGTGGCGACCCTTGTCCACTCCTTTATCTCAGGTATTGAAGGAAAGAACTCCTGTGCCGTTCCCCACGTCATTCCGAGATATCCTCCACTTCCCACGGCATAGGTATCCTTTGCGTTGCCCTTGCCCACGCTGTATTCCATCATGGCGTAGGAAGCGAGGATAACGGCAAAGCCAAGGGCTACCGAGAGTCCGAAGGCTTCGATAGCCGTATATAGCTTGTTACGTGATAAAAACTTAAAATATGATTTCATAACATCCCTTTTCTTATTTCATGATTTCTATTTTCATATTACATGATTTCAAATATGATGTTCATGATTTCTAATTTCTTACCTCATAGTTTCTCATTTCCATTGTCCCTTCTCCTTCCACCACCTGTCCGTCAAAGAGATTTATTATCCTTCCGGCATACGTCGCATCATGCTGTGAGTGTGTCACCATAACCACCGTCGTTCCCTCCTGATTCAGTTCCGAGAGCAGTTCCATAACCTCCATGCCGTTCTTTGAGTCAAGATTTCCCGTAGGCTCGTCGGCGAGAATGATGCCCGGTCTCCCGACGACGGCACGTGCTATTGCCACACGCTGCTGCTGTCCTCCTGACAACTGGTGCGGATAGTGCTTCATGCGATGACTCAGTTTCACCTTACGCAGAATTTCAAGAACACGCTCCTTGCGTTCTTTCTTCTTCACTCCAAGATATTTCAGTTGCAGTTCGATGTTCTCCTCTACGGTAAGCTCGTCGATTAGGTTAAACGACTGGAAGACAAAACCTATGCGACCCTTGCGGTATGCCGTGCGCTCACGCTCTTTCATATGTCCCACTTCTTCACCGCCAAGCCTGTATTTGCCCTCTGTAGGACTGTCGAGAAGTCCGAGGATATTCAGCAGTGTCGATTTGCCACATCCCGAAGGTCCCATAATGGCGACAAACTCTCCGTCGTTTATTTCTATGCTCACCCCGTTGAGTGCCACGGTCTCCACTTCCTCTGTCCGGAAGATTTTTGTGATGTTGTCCGTTCTTATCATATCTTGTTATTCTTGTTATTTCCGTGCTGCAAAATTACCCCATTCTCTCCAATCCGCCAAGGATTTCTTCTCACCAGAAGGCTGATTGTATGAAAATCATACAGTAAGTAACTGTGCAAAAAGATTTTTATAATGAGTAATTTACTTTTAAGATATTGC
>CALZUQ010000008.1 GCA_945829425.1 uncultured bacterium
GAGGAGTTAGCCGATATGCTGGATATCCCGGTAGATAAGATTGCGGAGACGCTGATATTCCTTGGGAAGGAGTTTGTGAGTTGTTGGACTATGCCATTCAAGAACATGGAGAACAGAAAATCATTGAGTCTAATGGCTTTGGATCTGTCAAAGAAATAAAGGAATCTACAGAAGAGTCGCAAACTAACTGGAGAACAAAACTGGGCGATAAAGCAAAAAGCAAACAGGCCTGGTATAAAAATATCCATCATGGCGAACAATTGGGAAAAGTTATTATCAAATATGTAAGCCAGATGGACAAAGAATGTACATTAAGAAAGGAATATGAGCAGATAATTAATTGGATTGGAAATGACATTGACTGATTTTCTTAAAGCCTCAAAAGGTTTGCTTATAGCACCTGCAGGACATGGTAAAACACATACAATAGGTAATTGTGTAAAAGCATGCCCGGATAATTCTGTGCAACTCATTCTGACGCATACGCATTCTGGTATAGCTTCATTAAGAGCGAAGTTCAAGAAACTTGGTATATCAAATAACAAATATAAACTTGAAACTATTTCGGGCTTTGCCCAAAGATTGGTGTTCGCATATGTACATAAGGACAATATTCCTAAGCAAGAGGAAAAAGGGTATTTTGATTTTATAATTAAAAAATCTATCGATTTATTGTGTTTGGTCTCAGTGCAAGCAGTTGTAAAAAACTCTTTTCAAGGGGTTTTTGTCGATGAATATCAGGATTGCACGATAGACCAACATAAAATGATTATGCGATTTGCAGATTTAATGCCGATACACATTTTGGGTGATGAGTTACAAGGTATATTCTCTTTTGCAGGAAGGAAAGTTGAATTTAATAAAGAATTAGCTGATTTTGAAAGTTTTGACTTTCTTACCGAACCTTGGAGATGGAAATTGAATGGGAATTGTGAAAAACTAGGTCACAAAATTCTCCATATAAGAGAAAGGCTTTTATCTAACAGAACTTCCTTTACACTTATTCATGATGAAGAAGCACATTTCTTTGTATATGAATATAGTTCCAATGACAATAAATATTACACAATAAGGAAGTGTATAGACAAGATTAAAGACGATAGTATTCTTCTGATAACACCAACTTACAAGGATTTAGAATCTGGAAGGCTTAGAGGGGGAATAATTGACAGGGCTGATATGAGAAAACGAATGGGAATAGAACATTCGTTCACCCTTCTTGAGGCTATTGATGACAAATCTTTTTACTCTGTATCAAAAGATGTTGATGACTTGATGAAGGGAATATCTCGGTCGAGGCATAAAATATTCAAAATATATGAGGTGCTAACAAAATTCACTTTCAATATTACAGAGTTAAAGGAATGGATTAATCCAGACAAAAATAACATTAAACAAAAACGAGACAAATTTAAAGAACTGTCAAACGCACTCAATGAACACTGCAATACATTTATAAAAGACAGCTCTATGAACAACTTCTATAGAATATTCAATTTCTTTTATGAGACATTACGTTTACGTCCCAAAAGGCCAGAATTGCTACGTAGTTTGGCTGTTTGTATGAAAAATGCCCTCACAAACAATATTTCAGTATATGAGAATATGGTTGAATATAAAAACCGAATTAGACAAATCGGCAAAAAAGTTGAGGGACGTTGTATGGGAACTACCCTGCTTACAAAAGGTCTTGAATTTGACACTGTCGTTGTGATTGATGCGCATTTATTCTTAGACAAGAAGAATTTTTATGTCGCAATTTCTCGTGCTTGTAAAAATGTAATTATATTTACGGAGAGTAAAAGAATCACATTAAACTGATAAGGGATAATCTTAAATTCACAATCAATGTCTTTTACGATTGTTTATCTTCTCATCCCATATCCTTGCCTCGGCAAATCCTCCACAATACCTTCCAACTCCCTATCCATTTTGGATAGTTCCTCTTTGGACAAAGCATATATGCAGTCAATCGCCAGTCGGTTGGCTGCTATTTTTCTGTGTGCAAGGATGGTCTCTTCGCCACCGATGGAGGGGCGGTTTGCACCGCTTGCCTCCAGATAGTCGTTTACTGCGTCACGCATGGTGAACTGTCTCATGCCTGTCTTTGCCCAGTAGATAAGGGCATCGGCAGCTGCTTTTCTTGTTTTGCTGTATTCGTTGTCTGTCATAATTCTGATGTCTTGAGTTTGCTAAAAAAGTTTGATACATATCCAAATTGATATTTCAACCAAGATGATTGCCCAACTTACAAAAGCCAAGCTTAGACATGTTTATTGCTGGACATTAGCGTCCGTAAGCAATATAATGTCTTTGCAAGAAAACACAAATCAAAAACAGCGGTATCCTTTCGAGTGATATAGCTGGTATCATTTAGTGCGCTACGAGCGGTATCCTTTGAGTGATACAACCGGTATCCTTTGGAGCGCTAAAGGTGGTATCCTTTGACCGATATTATCAATTTCACCGTTGTATCTAAAAAAAAAGCATGATACCAGTACGGTATCATGCTCCCTAAATATGCCGTATCCTATCATGAAAAATCGTTAGAAAAAAAATACGATTATTTATGGATACAAATGGATAGGATCACGGCGGTAAAAATGTTATCAGTTCTGCGAACCTCCTGCAAGGTCGAGCAGCTCGTTGGTGATAGCCTGCTGTCTTGACTTGTTATATTGCAGGTTAAGCTGGCGTAATAGGTCGTCGGCATTATCTGTTGCAGTCTGCATGGCGACCATACGGGCAGCATGTTCACTTGCAATACTGTCAAGTAATGCAGTGTAGAGCATGAGGTGTGCAAGTTTCGGTATCAATGCAGACAAGACGGTATTCATGTCAGGCTCAACGATAAAGTTATCGTTCAGCGGCTTTCCGTCAAGACTGCGCACACCGTTTCCTTCATTTCCGGCATCGCGTTTTCTGAGATACTCCTGTGCCTCTTTTGTCGCCACATTTGATTTCAAGTCGCGGTAATGGTCTTTAGTCAGTTCAGACTTTATGTCGATAGGCAAGAATGTCTTACGTGTAAGTATCTGTGACCCCGCCGACTTGAAGTGGTGGTAAACCAGCTCCACCTTGTCTATCTCACCGTCAATGAATTTCTTTCCCAGTTCTCTCGCTATGTCAATACACTGCTTTACGTTAGGCTTGTCAGCAAGGTCGTTGAATGAGCCACCTATCTTGTATCCAAGCTTCTCAGCTTTTTCTGCGACCTTACGTCCTACAGGATATATCACGATATTCTCCTTGCCCAACGCCTCATACTCTGCCGCCACCATCTGCATCTGCTTGATGATATTCGCATTGAAACCTCCACAAAGGCTGCTGTTCGAAGAATACGCCACAATAGCGACCCTTTTCACCGGTCTCTCTGTGGTGAATACGTTCGAAGCGTCAGCCTCTGATGCGAGGAATGTCTTGAGGATATGCTCGAGCATCGTCTCGTATGGCAACATGTTCTCAATCATCACCTGTGCATGGTGAAGCTTTGAGGAAGCTACCATTTTCATGGCACTTGTAATTTTTCTTGTGCTGTTGACACTTGCAATCCTGGTTTTTATCTCTTTTAGCGACGGCATAGGCTATTAGTTTTTAAACTGTCCGGCAATATCAGCCATTACCTGTTCGATAACAGCCGTGATGCTATCGTCAATCTTTCCGTTTCCGAGTGCTTCAACGACTTCCGGATGCGAGCTGCGTATCTTGTCGAGGAAAGATGTCTGACACTCACGAACCTTCTCAACAGGTACGTCATGCATAAGACCCTTCGTACCGCAATAAATTATGGCTACCTGTTCGCCCACCGGCATAGGACTATACTGTGGCTGTATGAGCAGCTGGTTATTCTTACGTCCTCTGTCAATAGTCATGGCAGTTACGGCATCCATATCACTTGAGAACTTAGAGAACGCCTCAAGCTCACGATACTGTGCCATATCTATTTTCAGCGTTCCTGCCACCTTCTTCATACTCTTTATCTGAGCAGAACCGCCTACACGGCTCACAGAGATACCTACGTTAACGGCAGGACGGAAGCCCTGGTTGAAGAGGTCAGATTCAAGGTAAATCTGTCCGTCAGTAATAGAAATCACGTTTGTCGGAATATACGCAGAAACGTCACCTGCCTGAGTCTCAATGATTGGCAGTGCTGTCAGCGAACCACCTCCACGCACTTTTCCTCTCAGACATGCCGGCAGGTCGTTCATCTGTTCAGCCACCTCTTGCTGTTCATTAATTTTCGCAGCACGTTCAAGAAGTCTTGAGTGTAGGTAGAAGACATCACCGGGATAAGCCTCACGTCCTGAAGGACGACGTAGAATCAGCGACACCTCACGGTATGCGACAGCCTGTTTTGAGAGGTCGTCATACACTACGAGTGCATGCTGTCCTCTGTCGCGGAAATACTCACCTATAGCAGCACCAGCAAAGGGAGCATAATACTGCATGGCAGCAGGGTCGCTTGCAGTAGCCGCCACAACTATGGTGTATGGCATTGCACCGTGCTGCTTAAGGTTTTCCACGAGTGCCGCCACCGTCGACGCTTTCTGTCCTATAGCGACATATATACAGTACACAGGTTTTCCAGCCTCATAGAAACTTTTCTGGTTAATAATGGTGTCGACAGCAATTGCCGTCTTTCCTGTCTGACGGTCACCAATGATAAGCTCTCGCTGTCCTCGACCGATAGGTATCATGGAATCAACAGACTTTATGCCTGTCTGCAGTGGCTCCTTGACAGGCTGCCTGTATATAACGCCAGGAGCCTTTCTGTCAAGCGGCATTTCGAAGGCTTCGCTGAGGTCTATCTCCCCTTTTCCGTCGATAGCCTGACCGAGCGGATTTATGACACGTCCGAGCATGTTGTCGTTGACACGTATAGAAGCAATTCTCTTGGTACGCTTTACGACCATTCCCTCCTTTATGCCCTCCGTAGAGCCCAGGAGTACGCATCCGACGTTGTCTTCCTCAAGGTTCATGACGATTGCCATTGTGCCGTTCTCGAATTCGAGCAGCTCGTTGGCTTCAGCGTTTCGCAGACCGTATATACGTGCTACACCGTCACTCACTTCGAGTACTGTGCCTACCTCGTCAAACTTCTGTTCACCACTGATGCCTTGTAGCTGTTGCAACAGCATCTCAGACACTTCGCTTGGTTTGATTTTATCTGACATAATAATTTGTTTTTTACTTTTTCAACTGTGATAGAACCTGTCGCAGCTGGTTCTGCACACTGGCATCGAGACGGTAAGTGTCATATTCGAGCACAAATCCTCCTATGATGTCAGCATTAACCTCTGTCTCAAATTCCACAGTACCCTTTGTCTTACTCTCCACCATCTGACGCATTTTCTGCTCTGTGTCAGGTGAAACGGCGACGGCGGTGGTCAGTTTGCCGCGGATGATGTTCTTCTGTTTTCTATATAGAGTGATGTATGAGTTCGCCATAAATTGCATCATGCCCTCACGCCCTTCCTTTAGTACGAGGTCAGTGAAAGCTGTTGCAATCTGTGACGGATGGTTTCCCATAGCCACAATGAGCAACTCACGTTTTTTCTCCTTCTGAAGCATGGGATTGTCTATCGTGAACCTCAGCTGGGGCACTTCGATGTAGCTCTTAGCGAGCGTAGACATCTCCTGATACACCTTGTTCTCTATATTGGCGTTAAGAGCAGCCTTGAGCAAAGCGCGGGCGTATCGTACCGATATTACTCCGATGTCCATAAGCGTTATTTTTTATCTTCAACAGCAACTTCATCCAACAGCCTGTCAATTGTCTCCATCTGCTTGTCTTCAGAGGACAGTTCTTTGCGGAGTATCTTCTCTGCGACCTTAACAGAAAGCTCAGCCACCTGCGCACGTATCTCGCTTATGGCAGCCTGCTTCTGGCTCTCTATCTCTGTTCGGGCTTCAGCAATCAGTCGGTTGCCCTCCTCACGTGCTTTCTCCTGTGCTTGCGATACGATAGCGTCACGTGTGTCAGCAGCCTCCTTCAATATCTGCGCCTGCTTCTGACGAGCCTCCTGAAGCATGGACTCGCCCTCTTTCTGTATGTTCGCCAGTTTCTCTGATGCCTCGTGTGCTTTCTTCAGGCTCTCGTCGATATATTTTTTACGCTCTTCCACCATGCCTATAATAGCCGGGAAGCCGTATTTCGCAACGACGAAGAACACCACAATGAAAGCCAACAGCATCCAGAAGAGCAAACCCAGATCGGGGGTCAGTATTGATGGCAAATTTTCCATTGTATAAAGTTATAATTCAAAAATCATTTTCCTTTTTTTCAGATGTGACGCAGTCTTCTGCTGCTGTCATACTTACTTGATAAGGAATGCACAGGCAGCTATAGCGAAGAGCGCACAACCCTCGACGAAAGCAGAAGTAAGGATCATGTTTGTCTGTATTTTGCCCGTTGCCTCCGGCTGACGTGCTATGGCATCCATTGCGCTTCCTCCAATCTTACCGATACCCAAACCTGCTCCAATAGTAGCAATACCTGCTCCGAGACCGCAGCCCAGCTGTGCCAGACCTTCAGCAGCCAAAAGTGTTGAAATAATCATAGTTCTATAGTTTTTTAAAGTGTTAATAATTTTATTCTGTGATATTTATTTTCTATGTTTTTGTTTCATGCTTTTGTATTATTCATACGTCAGCTGATATGCTTTCGCGAAGATTTACTTTCACTAAGATAATCTTTCACAAAGATATTCTTTCGCAAAGACATTCTTTCACAAACACATTATTTCGCAAACACATTATTTCGCAAAGGATATATGTGAAAGGGTCTCATCTTCACTTATGCGTGATGTTCCTTATGTGCCAACCCGATGAATACCGCACTAAGCATTGTGAATACGTACGCCTGAACGAAAGCCACGAGAAGCTCGAGACAGTTCATGAACAGCAGCATTATGATGCTGAAGGCATTCAGTCCGAGTCCGAAGCCTACGCCCATTGACCATCCAAGGAATATGACACATGTGAAAGAAAGTATCACGGCGTGTCCTGCCATCATATTTGCGAAGAGACGGATCATGAGTGCGAAAGGTTTCGTAAACACTCCGAAGAGCTCAATCACCGGCATGACAGGTAGAGGATAAGCCTTCAGGAACAACGGCACCTCCGGCCAGAATATCTCTTTCCAATACTCTTTGTTTCCGAAGAGGTTTATTGCAATCATGGTACATACGGCGAGGAAGAGAGTGATGTTTATGTTTCCCGTGACGTTTGCTCCTCCCGGGAATACAGGAATCAGCCCTATCATGTTCGTCGTAAGTATGAAGAAGAACACGGTGAGAAGATAAGGTGCATACTGTCTGTAATGCTTCTCTCCTACCGCAGGCTTTATAAGGTCATCGTGTATTGTCATCACGAGCATTTCCACGGCACCAACGAAGCCCCTTGGCGCCTCGCTCTTTTCATCTCGTTTCTTATACCACCTTGCGCATGAGAGGAATATAGCTATCATCACTATTACAACGATCCATATCTGCGTCACTGTCTTTGTGATGCTCAGGTCGATAGGTCGCGACGTAGTTCCGTCAGCCATTCTCTCATATATTTTCCCGTGGTGTTCGCTGTCGAAAAAGAAAGGCTCCGGAAGGTTGTGCGCCGTCCCTACGAACCATTCTCCCGTCTGTCCGCTGCGCACTATTATTGGCAGTGGTATGCTCAGGTGCTTTCCCTCGTAAGAAGCAATATGCCACTCGTAAGAGTCTGCGAGGTGCTCAAGAACTATCTCCGGAATATTCAGTTCTTCGCCGTTCTCTCCTCCATGAGCCGCGAGTGACTTCAGCGGCACAATGGCGAGAATCATCAGGAGAATTGCAGTTCTAAAATGTTTCATCTTGCACTTTGTTTTGTTATCAGGCTGCTGTACAATTGCTGTTGTAAGGAGTTTCTTTTTACTTTCTGCGTTCAGGATGACAAGTCTCCCAGCAGCAATGTTCTACAGATGCGCCCACATTAATTATTATTGAGTTTGCCGCCGTTGGTAAGGCGTGAAAAGAAGATAGAGTGATGAGCCAGTGTCAGGAAGTAATATACCATCATTACGATGACATACGGCGTCATGGCGTCACGGCCTACGACGATATAACATCCGAGCATGGTTGCCAGAGCAAGAAGCATTCTGAACGCAGATACTGCGGTATAGAACGTCGTAAGGCTTTCCGGCGACTTCAATGCCACCCTGCGCCATATCAGTGCGTCAGCCGTCTCTATGACTATCGAGAACACCACGCTTACCGCCATTGGGTACATCAGTCCTTCTGCCATTCCCGCCGTGTCAATGAGCCATAAGACTAATGACAATGCTGCTATGCAGGCGAGGCTTCCGGCGATGTATTTCTTACTCAGTCTTTTGATATCCGCCATATCCTACAGTTCCACGCAAAGACTTACGTTATTGTTCTGTACCTCGGCGAACCCTCCAGTGATTTTCAGCTCCTGTCGTCCTTCCGCATTCTCGTACACCACCCGTCCCGACTCAAGAGAAGATATCAGCGGTGCGTGGTTCGGCAACACCTGGAACTCGCCAGAGGCTCCCGGCACGGTGACACTCATCACGTCTCCCTTATATACTATCTTCTCAGGAGATACTATTCTCAGTTTCAAACTCATAATTCTTTAACAATTTATGGTGTATTTAAGGTGGGTCATGCCAAGGTGTGCGATCTGTTTCTTCCTGCATCATTCCAGACATGCCTTTTGTCCTGACATCCCTCGCCAATAATCTTGAGCAGAACATGAACGCTACCGCTCAACAACCTATATCACAAAGGATTAAAAAGGACTCTCCCACCTTACCTGTACTATCCTTTGGCAGCCTCAAGAAGCTTCTTGCCCTTCTCGATAGCCTGCTCTATGGTTCCGACGTTCAGGAACGCCTGCTCCGGCAGGTCGTCCAGCTCTCCGTCGAGAATCATGTTGAAGCCCTTTATGGTATCTTCTATAGACACCATCTCACCCTTCACGCCAGTGAACTGCTCTGCCACTGTAAACGGCTGTGAGAGGAATCTCTGCACGCGTCGTGCCCTGTTCACCGTCAGCTTGTCCTCGTCAGAGAGTTCATCCATACCGAGTATGGCAATGATGTCCTGCAGCTCCTTATATCTCTGTAGTATCTGCTTCACCCTCTGTGCGCAGTCGTAATGCTCTTTGCCTACGATCAGCGGGTCGAGAATACGGCTCGTAGATCCGAGCGGGTCAACAGCAGGATATATACCGAGCTGAGCTATCGAACGTGACAGCTCTGTCGTAGCGTCGAGGTGAGTGAACGTTGTAGCCGGAGCCGGGTCTGTGAGGTCGTCGGCAGGCACGTAAACAGCCTGTACCGATGTTATGGAGCCCGTCTTTGTAGAGGTGATGCGTTCCTGCATTGCACCCATCTCCGATGCCAGTGTCGGCTGATAACCTACCGCAGAAGGCATACGTCCGAGGAGTGCCGACACCTCTGATCCTGCCTGTGTGAAACGGAAGATATTGTCTATGAAGAAGAGTATGTCGCCACCCTGGTCGCGGAACTCCTCTGCCACTGTCAGTCCAGAAAGTGCAACAGAAGCACGTGCTCCCGGCGGTTCGTTCATCTGTCCGTAAACGAGTGTTGCCTGCGACTTCTTCAGCTCTTCCGGGTCGACGAGTGAGAGGTCCCACTTTCCTTCCGCCATAGCCTGTTTGAATTTCTCACCATATCGTATCACTCCAGACTCTATCATCTCTCGTATGAGGTCGTTACCTTCACGTGTACGCTCTCCTACTCCGGCGAAGACAGAATATCCGTTATGTCCTTTAGCGATATTGTTTATCAGCTCCATGATGAGCACGGTCTTTCCTACTCCGGCACCTCCGAAGAGTCCGATTTTTCCACCTTTCAGATACGGCTCAAGCAGGTCAATGACCTTGATACCTGTTGCGAGCATCTCCTTGGATGTTGACAGTTCTTCAAACTTAGGTGCCTCTCTATGAATAGGATACGCTCCTTCCTTCGAGAATTGCTTCATGCCGTCGATAGGTGCTCCTATGACGTTGAGCATACGTCCTTTTATCTGCTCTCCGGCAGGCATGACGATAGGGTTTCCTGTTGGCACAGCTTCGAGACCTCTCTGCAGTCCGTCGGTATTGTCCATGGCAACAGTACGTACTGTGTCCTCTCCGATGTGCTGCTGAACCTCAATGATGAGTTCAGAGCCATCAGGCCTTACAACCTTCAAAGCGTCGTGAATTTTCGGCAAAACCTTCTCCGGGTCTTGTCCTTCTGTGTCGAAATAGACATCAATAACAGGGCCGATAATCTGGCTTATGCGTCCATTGATTTGTGACATGGCTTATGTTTTTATATAGTTTTTCTTTTAGTTTCTCTTTTATTGGTTAATGAAGAGTAAAAAAGTTAACCGTTTATCACTCTCACTGTGTGCAAAATTAGTAAAATAAATTTATCCGCTAAAATTTTTTAAGGAATATTTTTTGTTCAAAGAGTTAATTTATATCAATTTGGAGAAATAGGAAAGAAAAAAAGGAAAATGTGCATGTCTATCATGACATAACATTTTCCCTTTTTCCAGAAGCGTCGTTGCTTGCCCTACCCTTCTGCGGTTGTCGTTTTTTGGCTTGTGCTTTTTTATGCACTCCGGTAATACGGGTTATCCCGACAGTTGGCAGATGTCATTATCAGCCTGAATACCTTATTTATATATATGTTAGGTATTGACAGCGGAATGACATGGTGGCGCACAGTTGCCTTTACATGCCGTTTCCTGACATTTCCACGGGTATTTGCCGTCTGCTTCGTGCTATATCGTATGCTTTGACGAGCCGTCGAAGCAGTGTGTACACACCTTACATTTTGGCAGTCCTATGGCCTTTATGATGTCCTCGATCTTTGAGAACTTCAATGTGTCGATATTCAGTCTCCGTGCTATCTCTTCAACCATAGCGTTATACTCCGGCGAGCCTGTCGTAGCATATCGTGTGAGTTTCTCTTCCGGGATATTTATATTCTCCACCTTGTTTGCGTCGTCGAGCATTGTCGTGTCTCCGTTTCCGCTTTCGAAGTCACGTATCACGCGTCGTGCTATGAGTTCCAACTCGTTTTTCGAAGCCGAGAAATTGACGAAGGGACATGCCCATATCAGTGGTGGACAAGCTATTCGCATGTGTACCTCTTTTGCTCCTAGTTCTTTGAGAATCTTTGTATTCTCCTTAAGCTGCGTACCCCTCACTATGCTGTCGTCACAGAAGAGACATCTCTTACCTTTCAGCATGGCCTGGTTAGGTATGAGCTTCATCTTCGCCACGAGATTTCTCATCGACTGGTTTGCAGGCATGAATGAGCGTGGCCATGTCGGAGTGTATTTTGATATGCATCTCTGGTATGGCACCTTATGTCCTGCCGCATATCCTACCGCCATGCCTATTCCCGAGTCGGGAATTCCGCATACGTTGTCAACCTCTGTCTTGTCTTCCGTACCCATGCTGTATCCTGTAGCGTATCGCATGTCCTCGACGTTCTTGCCTTCATAGACAGATGTCGGGAATCCGTAATAAATCCATAGGAACGAGCATATCTGCATGTTCTCCTCCGGTTTGCGGAGCTGTTCCATGCCGTCGGGTCTCAGTCGCACGATTTCTCCCGGTCCGACATAGTATGCCGTCTCATATCCGAGGTTCGGGAACGCTGACGACTCCGACGTTGCCGCCATTGCGCCTTCCTTCTTTCCTATGACGATAGGCGTCCTTCCCCAGAAGTCCCTTGCCGCTATTATCCCGTCTTCGGTGAGGATAAGTATTGAGCATGAGCCTTTTACGGTTTTGTAGACATTCTCTATTCCCTCAACGAAGTCCCTGCCTTTTATTATCAGCAGTCCTATAAGTTCTGTAGGGTTTATCCTTCCCGACGAAAATTCTGAGAGCACCATGTTCTCGCTGAGCAGGTTACGCGCTATCTCCTCAGCGTTGTTGACCTTTGCCACGGTGACGAGTGCGAACCTTCCTAGGTGCGAGTTCATAAGGAGCGGCTGTGCGTCGGTGTCGGATATCACTCCGATGCCTGCCTCTCCGTGGAACTTTGACAGTTCCGCTTCGAATTTTGTTCTGAAATACGTGCTCTCGAGATTGTGTATAGAGCGTTTAAACTCACCGAGTTCCCTGGAGTGTGTCACCATGCCCCCTCTCTTTGTGCCGAGATGTGACTGATAGTCTACCCCGTAAAACAATTCTTCAACACACCTGTGACGTTGAATAGTACCAAAAAAACCTCCCATAGAATGGATTATGCCTGTTAATGTTGGGTCTGTTAAAGTGGGTTATGTTTCTTCCCGCCTTATTTACCCGATTATTATTACACCCCCGAAGGGCTTATATGAAATTTTCGGTACAAAATTACTAAAAAAAAATGAATTGGCATAATATCTCTGAATATTTTCCGTATCTTTTTTTCATCAACCGTCAGTTCATGCCTGTCTTCCTCCTCTGTTTCTGTTTGCTCCGGCTGACCTTTCGTGTTTCTGCCGCCTCTGCTTCCCGTCATGCATCGAGCTTATAACAACAAGGGACAGACCGTTTCCAGCCTGTCCCTCTATGGTGTGTTTGTATGGGTGTCGTGCCGATATTACATCATGCCCATTCCCGGTGCACCGCCCATCGGAGGCATTGGAGCCTCTGGAGCCGGAGCGTCACAGATACATGCCTCTGTAGTTAGGAATATGCCTGCTATGGAAGCGGCGTTCTCCAGTGCCACGCGAGCCACCTTGGCAGGGTCTATGATGCCTGCCTTGCGAAGGTCTTCATACTCACCGGTCCTTGCGTTGTAGCCGAAGTCTCCCTCGCCCTCAGCAACCTTGTTTACCACTACAGCACCCTCTACGCCGGCATTGTAGCATATCTGTCGCAACGGCTCCTCTATTGCGCGTTCCACTATGCGTATGCCTGTCTCTTCGTCCTGGTTGTCGCCCTTGACGTCCTTCAGTGTCGAGAGTGCGCGGACATATGTCGTGCCGCCTCCGGCAACGACACCTTCCTCGATAGCAGCACGTGTAGCGCAGAGAGCGTCGTCGACACGGTCTTTCTTCTCCTTCATCTCCACCTCAGAGTTTGCTCCGACATAGAGTACTGCTACTCCGCCGGCAAGCTTTGCCAGTCTCTCCTGCAGCTTCTCCTTGTCGTAAGATGATGTTGTGTTCTGTATCTCGTTCTTTATGACGTTGACACGGTCTTTTATAGCCTGTGAGTCACCATGTCCGTTGACGATTGTCGTATTGTCCTTTCCTACTACCACCTTGTCGCAAGAACCGAGCATGTCTATCGTTGCCTGTTCGAGCTTCAGTCCTCTCTCCTCAGAGATCACCTCGCCTCCTGTCAGCACGGCGATGTCCTGAAGCATAGCCTTGCGACGGTCTCCGAAGCCTGGAGCCTTTACGGCACATATCTTCAGTCCGCCACGGAGACGGTTCACTACGAGTGTCGTGAGTGCCTCAGAGTCTACGTCCTCAGCAATGACGAGGAGAGGGCGTCCGCTCTCTGCCACCGGCTGTAGTATAGGCAGGAACTCCTTGATGTTTGATATCTTCTTCTCGTAAAGGAGGATATACGGGTTCTCATACTGGCACTCCATCTTCTCTGTGTCTGTCACGAAATATCCCGAGAGGTATCCACGGTCGAACTGCATGCCTTCCACCACTCCGATATATGTCTCTCTCGACTTTGACTCCTCGATGGTTATCACGCCGTCCTTCGACACCTTACGGAACGCCTCAGCAAGGAGTTTGCCTATCTCAGGGTCGTTGTTGGCAGAAACGGTAGCCACCTGTTCTATCTTGTCGTAGTTGTTGTCCACCTTCTCGGCGTTCTTCTCGATATGCTCCACAACGACCTTTACAGCCTTGTCTATGCCTCTCTTCAGGTCCATAGGGTTTGCTCCTGCCGTAACGTTCTTCAGGCCCTCGTTCACTATGGCCTGTGTGAGTATCGTCGCTGTCGTCGTTCCGTCGCCGGCGTCGTCGCCGGTCTTTGATGCCACGCTCTTTACGAGCTGTGCTCCTGTGTTCTGGAACTTGTCCTCAAGCTCTATCTCCTTTGCTACCGTTACGCCGTCCTTCGTTATCTGTGGTGCTCCGAATTTCTTCTCTATCACCACGTTACGTCCCTTAGGACCGAGTGTCACCTTTACTGCGTTTGCCAACTGGTCAACTCCCTGCTTCAGCAGGTCGCGTGCGTCGCTGTTGAATTTTATCTCTTTTGCCATGATGTTTTTCGTTTTTTAATCTTGCGTAATGCTTCCCCGCCTGTCACTCTCCGAGGCTTTTCCGCACTGCGCCTGTAATGTGTTTCAAATTTATAGTTCCTCCCTGGCGGGTTAAGCCTTCCCGCCACTGTCACCTTACGCCAATACAGCGAGGACGTCCGACTGTCTCATGATGAGATATTTCTCACCGTCCTGCTCTATTTCCGTTCCGGCATATTTTCCGTAGAGCACCTCGTCGCCGGCCTTGAGCACCATTTCTTCATCCTTTGTGCCGTTACCTACCGCCACTACGGTGCCCTGTGTCGGTTTTTCCTTACTTGCTGTGTCAGGAATAATTATTCCTCCGATTTTCTCTTCTGATTTTGCAGGCATCACGAGAACGCGGTCTGCCAATGGTTTTATGTTCATAGTCAAAATATATTTTTTAGGTGGGTTGATAAATGTCCCCACGGTAAGTTAATGTTTCTGCTCCATGTCATGACATAAAGCGTGCCAAAACGGACTGTCTGCCAAAATGTCACACCCGTCAAGTTTTCGGAAGCAGTTATATGCCGCATGACGTACTGCGAGGCTGCCATCGCCCATGGCAGTTTTTATCTGGTCGGCAAGTTCTTCGAGCCCTCTTGCGTCAGGCATCTCGCCGCGTGCTATGAGCCTCGACAATATGCTGTAACCTAATATCTGCCGCAGCGTGTCGCTCTCTGAGATGAGTCGGTATGCCAGTTGCGGTGCGTAGTCAAGATGCTGGAAAAGTATCATCGCCGCCATTTCGGCAATCTCCTGCGTCCGGAGGCTTTCTGTCCATACTGCCGCAATGTCAGGCGTAAACTCCTTGACAGGCATGAGGAGCAGTGCCATGAGCTTTGACTCACGCACGTCGTCCTTCCATAGCTCCAGTGCGACATGCAGGTCTGGGGTGAACTCTTTTGCCAGGTCTATAAGGTGCATCATTGTCACTCCCCAGTTCACCCGGTATTCCATGCCCTTGTCACGCATGTTCTGCGCTACCGTGCCGTCCATTCTCGACCTGAACATCTGGCGTATCTTTCTTGCTGTATCGTGTGAAGTGCTGTCCATAGTCTTGTCGTTTTTTAATCTTTCTCTCCTCACTTTCATCACTCTTCACTACTCACTTTTAAACTCCTCACTTTTAAACTCCTCACTCCCCTCCTCCGTCACGTTGTGCTTACGTTTCGCAGCACGGTAATGATGTGGAGACACGCCAACGTATTTGTCGAAAGCCAGATAAAAGCTCTGCCTGTTTCCGAAGCCGCAGAGAAAGGCTATGTCGTCAATAGACAAGGTACACTCCTTGTCGGCGAACATCACCTTCACGTCCTCTATGCGCAGTCTGTTGACGAGTTCAGCATAATTACACTGATAGTATTTCCTTATGGCGGCAGAGATATAACGCGTGTTAGTGCCTATGTCCTCGGCAAGCTGCTTGGCGCTGTAGCCCTGTTTCCTGTACCTCTTGCCCGCGATAATGTAATTATGTATTCCCTTACGTAATTTCTCCATTTTTACACGGCTGATACGTTTGGAATAGCTTTTCTCCAATAATTCTTCTTTATTATTGTCCATAAGATAGTTGTTTTTAAGAAGGTTATTGATATAGCATGTCATTGCACATGACAGCGTCCGACAGTTGCAACAATATCAAGTCCCTTCTGTCAGCGCTTTTCATGGCATTACATTGCAAAGGTACAAAAAAAGGGAGAGACAGACAAGACAGCACACGTTATATTAACAATTATTCATCATTCTCACTTCCCTGGCATGTTTTCTCCGAAATTGCCTGACGTCGCCACACAGGCTCTTTTTATGCGGATAAAAAAATGACCTGCCACCTTGTCCTCGCTTCTCGTTCCCGCCCCATGGCAGAAAGACCTGAAGGGTGACAGTGGATACGTACATTTTCCACAAACTCAACAGCCTGATTATGAGACCACTCCATACCTACGGGAAGCCTCCGAGTGAAGAAAAACCGCCATGCAGGTGTTAACTGTTAACGCTTTCTCTATAAGGCATGGTTGCTATGTAAGTTTACACTTCTCCCTATGAGGTATGATTTTTTATGCAAGTTACGCGGTAACAGTTAACACTTCCCTATGTGGTCTATGTCATTTGGGCTGAGTGGACTATCGGTAGGGAAATCGTCTCACTCGGGGAGAAAAAATTTTTTCCTCACGAGAAAAAAAATGGCAGGGTCTGGGACTATAGCGGCACTTTCAAGGAGGCACGTGGCAGCAGGTGTTAACTTGTTAACGTTAATTCGACGAAATTTACGCCATCCCATTTCATTCCATTGCAGCCGTCTTCTCAAGAAGTGTTCGATGTACAAGCAAAAATGAGGGTTCGTGGTTGGAGCGGTTCTTTTCCTTCTTGTAGAATCAATTTTGAAGTGAATTATCCTCAATTTATTAGAAAAGTACTATTTTTAGGCTTGGCGTGAACGAAAATGGCACACCAAAACAATAATTTTGCATCAAATACGTTTTAGTGTATAAAAAGGATAATATATGGCACTGAATCAAGCCAATAAGCTGGTGTGGATAGTGGAAACCATCTGCAAGGCTCGGAAGATTAAAGTTGAGTACAGGTCAAGCCAACTACCTGCGCGACCCACCTCTGCATGAGTCACAACAAGAGACAGAACGAAAGGAGGAATACTGCATCTTTGAGTATCGCCTATGGCCTACCTTCGATTTTCAGCAAGAGATACTCTGGAACGGAGAGGACATGGAAGTGCTCGAACCGCTGTGGCTACGCAAGGGGATTGCAGGGAAGATAAAAAGAATGTGGAATAAATACAATAAGGAAGAACAGGTATGACAGAGAATAGAATAATTGCGAATAACGGCTCATCTATCGTGCTCTATACGACGGATGACGGCAATACTCAACTTGAAGTGAAGTTGGAGAAAGATACCGTGTGGCTTACACAAAGCCAGATGGCTGAATTGTTTGATAAAGACCAATCTGTCATTGCAAGGCATATAAAAGAATGCCTTCAACGAAGGAGAAGTGAATGAGAAAAGTAATATGCAAATTTTGCATAATACTCAATATAAATATCGTCCCACAAAAATGGTTCATGGAGAAGAACGGAATCCTTTATTCCGCAGACGGCAGAAAGCGTATAGCAGACAACACCCTCGTTGCCCTGACATTGATGATTGCCGAGAGCCGTACGGAAGAGAAAGATGCCATGGTGAAAGTTGTGGTCAATCTAATCAACAAGGATAATCAATAAGTACATCAAATATGCAAGACTTTGCCGCAATAGATTTTGAGACAGCCAACAACGAGCGCTCGTCGGTGTGCTCGGTTGGCGTAGTGATAGTGAGGGGTGGGGAGATAGTGGATATGTTCTATTCCCTCATCAAGCCCGAACCGGAGTATTATAACTACTGGTGCAGCAAGGTGCATGGCTTATGCGCTGAGGACACGGACAATGCCCCGGTATTCCCCGAAGTGTGGAGGCAGATAGAGCCGCTCATCGAAGGATTGCCACTGGTGGCGCACAACAAGGCCTTCGACGAGAGTTGTCTGAAGGCCGTCTTCCGTGTCTATCAGATGGATTATCCCGATTATGAGTTTCATTGCACCTGCATAGCCTCCCGCAAGCGTTGGCCTGAGGGGCATCATAACCTCGACATCATTGCCGCCCGCTGCGGATATGACTTGAACAAACACCATCATGCCCTGGCGGATGCAGAGGCGTGTGCTTGGATAGCAAGAGCTATTTTATAACAATATACTGCTTTTGAAATGATCAATACAATATTTCTTACTTAGTCTGTTTCAGCATATAATTTGTCCACCCAACTCTAAAACAACGGATTCGCCCAAAGGCGAGAAAAGGAACGACAGACAGATGTGCCTTGCTTCTTGCGCATGGTGTTCCTGCCATGCCGTACCAGGTTACTCATTGTATAGGCTTCCAGCCTAAGCCGTCCACATCTTCTCAACCGTAAGGGTAGAAAAATAGTTTACTGAAAAGGATATGATTAAGAGGGTAAGAAAGGACACAGGAAATTTGGTTTTTCAAGAAAAATCATGTAACTTTGCACTTGGAAAACCACATAACATAACCTGACAGCATGAAGATAAAGATATGCGGATTTAACGACTCACAGAGCATAGCCGCCGTAGGACATGAAGACATAGACTTCATAGGCATGGAGTTCCGTGACAACATTGCGCGACATATCAGCAATATGCCCACCCCGGCAGGTACGACGATCGACAAGCCTTTCTTCCGCCTTGAGGAGAGCGACGGCAGGAAAGGAGGCGGAAAGAGCGTGAGGAAGGAGAAGGGGAAAGGCTACGTTGGTGTCTTCGCCGACCAGTCGCCGCAGCATATCATAAGCTGTGCATACAACTACAACTTCGACTACATACAGCTCAACGGAGGCGAGAAACCTGTGTACATAGCCAATTTCCTCGCGACGACAGTACCCGACATACTTCCTGACGTGAAGATAATAAAGACGCTGTATGTCGGTGCGGACAACAGCCTGCCGGAATGGCGTGAATACTCCGGTCTTGCCGACATCTTGATGTTTGAGTTCACATCACCATGCCCTGCCGGCTCGGACCGCCTTCACGTCTTCGAGAGCTACGACGGCGACATGCCTTTCCTCGTCTCGGGGATAAACAGCCCGCAGGAAATCATGCGTCTGAAAGGCCTGCACCACGAGCGGTTCCTCGGCATAAACATCTACTACGCCACACATGAGCGCTTCACATCTGCCGACCTCGCCAGGATACGCTTCGTGACAGAGAAAATAAGAGCGTGACACACACCTTTATTCCCACCACAAAAACATACTTACCGTGCTTACCGTTTACAAAGCCTCAGCAGGGTCAGGAAAGACCTTCCGCCTGGCAGTAGAATATATCAAACACCTCGTCATCTCACCAGTGTGCTACGACGGCATCCTCGCCGTGACATTCACGAACAAAGCCACGGAGGAGATGAAGACACGCATTCTCTCACACCTCTACGGCATAGCCAACAGTCTCGCCGACTCGCAGGTGTATCTCGACGTCATGCTGCCAGAGCTGCAGCGGCATAACGAGGAAGCACCGTTCACAGACAGGAAGGTTGACGAGGCTTTCGTGAGGCAAATGGCTGGCATGGCGCTTCACAACCTCCTGCACAACTACCACCTCTTCCGCGTCGAGACGATAGACAAATTCTTCCAGACAGTATTGCGTAACCTCGCACGTGAGCTCGACCTCACGCCGAACCTCCGCGTGGAGATACGTGACACGGACGTCGTCGACGAGGCTGTAGACCGCTGGATAGACAAGCTTACGGAGGACGACAGGCAGATGACGTGGATCACTGAATACATACGCCACACCATGGACGACGAAAAGTCGTGGAACATCATAGGCAAGATAAAAAGCTTCGGAAGGGTGCTCCTCTGCGACGAATACAAGGCTCTGGCGCAAGAGCTGAACGAGGCGATAGAGAACACTGACTTCACGGCGTATATACACTCTCTGCGCAAGACGATAACGACAGCCGACAAGGTGATGCACGAAGAGGGCGAGAGACTATGGGACCTCGCAACACGCCACGGCATAGACGAGAAGACGCTGACGCAGAAAGAGAAGGGCGTGGGAGGCTTCATGAGCCGCATGAGGACGATGAGAGCCACGGAGATGACGATAAATAGCTACGTGGCAAAGGCACTCGACACTGACGACACAGAGGCTGACGCATGGGTGGGGAAGAAAGGAACGCCACAGCTGCGCGAGGTATGCCGCAAAACGTTGAAACCGGCACTTCTGGAAGCCATGGAGCGCATCATACCGCTGAGACTCACGGCACGTTCGGCAAAGGTGACACTCGACAACCTCTCCGCACTGCGCATGCTCCACGCCATAGAGAGTGAGATATGGCAGAACAACCGCGAGCAGAATACGTTCCTGCTCTCTGACACGCAGACACTCCTCTCACGCATGATAGGCAGCAACGACTCACCATTCGTATTCGAGAAAATTGGCGCACACCTGCAGAACATCATGATTGACGAGTTTCAGGACACGTCGACGATACAATGGAAGAACTTCCGCGTGCTACTCGACGACTGCATGAGCCGGGGAAACAGAAACCTCATCGTAGGAGACGTGAAGCAGAGCATATACCGCTGGCGGTCGGGCGACTGGAGGCTGCTGAACAACATTGAGCAGGCTTTCGGGGAAAAAGAGCTGACGGTGGTGCCACTGAAGACAAACAGGCGCTCGGCAGAGAACGTCATACGCTTCAACAACATATTCTTCACCAAGGCGATAGGGAAACTCACGGAGGGCGAGGAGCCACGGACGACAGCCATGCTGAAGAAGGCTTACGCCGACGTAGTGCAGGACTTCCCTGCCAACGGCAAGGAGGAAGGGCATGTGGAGATACGGCTTTTCGACAGGACGACGTGTGAAGACGACACCGTGGAGTACGTCACAGAGACCATAACACAGCTGGTGGAGAAAGGCGTGAAGCAGAGCGACATCGCCGTGCTGGCAAGGACCAGGGGAGACATAGAGACCATAGTAACACGCTGCATGGAACAGTTCGCCACGGACGAGAGGGAGGAGGTCAGAAGGCTGAGGTTCATATCCGACGAAGCGTTCCTGCTATGCAACGCCGCCACGGTGAACATCCTCGTAGACGCTATAAGGTGTCTCGTAAGCAAAGACGACCGCATAGCACTGACACGCCTCGCCGTGGCATACGGGAGGACAATACTCCGGAGAAAGGAGCCATACCAGAGACTTGTACACGACATGCTGCTGCCGGAGGAATATCGCAAACGGGGCGACGAGCTGTCACGTATGCCACTATACCAGCTCTGCGAGCATCTCTGCATACTCTTCTCGCTGACAGACGTGAAGGGCGAGGCAGCTCATCTGTGCTCGTTCTTCGACAATCTCTGCGACTTCACGGAGCGTAACATTGCCGACGCTGCGACATTCCTGAAATACTGGGACGAGGTGATGTATAAAAAGAAAATAGAAAGCAACGCCGACGACGGCTTACGCATTCTCACCATCCACAAAAGCAAGGGACTGGAATACCGTAACGTCATAATACCTTTCTGCGACTGGCAGCTGGAGAAAGAGACACTGGTATGGTGCCACACGGAGGACGAGCCGTTCTCGATACTGCCGGCAATACCCGTCAGCGTGAAGGAGAAGAACCTGGAAGACACGGTGTTCTACAAGGACTATCTCGCCGAACACATACAAAACACGGTGGACAACATAAACCTCTTGTATGTGGCGTTTACGAGAGCCGTCGACAACCTATTCATAACGGCAAAGAAAGGACAGAAGGAAGGCTACCGCGGGTGGCTCATAGAGAACATCATGAAAGACGTAGGGAAAGAGACTGGGGCGGAAACAGGCGACGACACGCTCGACCTCGGAGAGCTGCTGCTGAGGCACGAAAGCAGGAAGCCTACGGAGAACATCTTCCTCATGCCGGCAGAGCCTATGCCTGTGAACATCCGGACGAACATAAAAGACCCGGTGTTCAGAGAGAGCAACAAAAGCGTTCTCTTCACAGCCTCTGACGACGATGAAGAGGCAAGGGAGAAGGAGAAATACATCACGCTGGGAAATATACTGCATAACCTCTTCGCAAATATACGCACAACAGACGACGTAGCGACAGCACTGCTTCAGCTGGAGCACGACGGCATACTCTACGGCGGCGAGGTGACACATGAGGCGATAGACGGCAAGATAAAGGAAAGCATGAAAGACGAGAGAATAAGAGACTGGTTCTCGGGGCGTTGGACACTGTTCAACGAATGTACCATACTGGAATATGACGCCAAGCAGGACACTTACAAGGAGCATCGTCCTGACCGCGTGATGACAAATGGAGAAGAGACCATTGTCGTAGACTTCAAACTCTATGCGCTGAAAAAAGAATACCACACTCAGGTCGGGAGGTATATGAGGCTGCTGAAGGAAATGGGACACAAGAAGGTGAGGGGATTCCTCTGGGCGATAATGTCTGGAAAGGTAGTAGAAGTAGAAGGAGAGAGATGAGAGAATTCAGCTTAGAGATGAGAGAACTCGGCTTAGAGACGGGAGAACTCAATATCTGAACAGAGAAGAGAAACGGAAAGAATGAGCAAACAAGGACAAACAACGATGAAAACATACCTGCAACACGTAGCCAACGACCTGCTCGAACGTTTCGGGAAAGACATGTCAAGGGTTGCCATAGTATTCCCGAACAAAAGGGCTTCGCTATTCCTGAACCAATACTTGGTGAGGGAGGCGGCACGACATACAGGAGAGGACACCACGGTAATATGGAGCCCGGCATACATTACCATCAGCGACCTCTTCCGACGTCACGCACGCTATCATGTGGCAGACAGCATCATGCTCGTATGCCGCCTGTATGAGACGTTCTGCGAGGTGACGGAGAACACACGCGAGACCCTCGACGCCTTCTACAACTGGGGGCAGGTGATGCTCGCAGACTTTGACGACATTGACAAGAACATGGCGGACGCCACGAAGGTCTTCCAGATGCTCACCGACTACCACGAGATGGACGACATATCATATCTCTCTGAAACACAGAAGGAGACACTGAAAACGTTCTTCAACACCTTTAACGAAAACAGTGAGTCGGCGGTGAGAGAGAAATTCCTAAGGCTATGGTCGAGAATGTACGACATATACTCCACATTCCGCAAGCGACTCGCTGACGAGGGACTTGCCTACGAGGGTATGATGTACCGCGACGTGGCGGAGAACGACGACATAGACTTTGAATATGACACTTACTGCTTCATAGGCTTCAACATGCTGCAGAAAGTGGAGCAAAGGCTGTTCAGAAGACTCAAAGGCATGGAGCCAAGGCATAAAGGAGGACAGCCACGGGCACTGTTCTACTGGGATTATGACACATACTACCTGAACCGGTCGCATGAGGCGGGACGCTTCATCGGAGAGTATATGGCGCGATTCCCCGACGCTCTCGACGGAAGGGAGAAAGAGAACATGACGGCCACGAAGAAGGGAAGGGAGATAACATACCTCTCTGCAACGACGGAGAACATGCAGGCACGCTATGTGCATGACTGGCTGCTGGAGAACGACAGGTGGAAAGACGGGGCGAAGACTGCCGTCGTAATGGCTGACGAAAGGCTCCTCATGCCTATCATACGCTCACTGCCGGAGGAGGTGGAGAAGGTGAACATAACGACGGGATTCCCTTTGGCACAGTCGTCTGCCGTGGCTCTCGTAATGCACCTCATGGAACTGCAGACGGCAGGAAAGGTGACAGGGACGGAAAAATACCTCATGAGATATGTGACGAGGGTGCTTTCTCACCCGTACACACGGATAGTATCGGAGGAGGCCGGGGAGATACTGAGGGAGATGACGGAGAAGAAGGTGTTCTTCCCAGATGAGAAATTCCTCTGCCGCGACGAGGGTACGGCATTGCTTTTCGGAAACATAGACGAGACGGAATATAACGGCGACAGGACAGTGTCGGCAAACGTGAAGATGACGTTATGGATGCAGAAGATACTGCACAGAATAGCAGCAGGAGAAAGACTGCTGACGCCGTTGGACAAGGAGTCACTGTTCCGTACACACCAGGTATTGCAAAGACTCCTGACGCTTTCCGTTGACGGCACGCTGAACGTTGACCTCACGACATACAGGAGGCTGATAAAACAGGTGATACAGTCAACGACAGTGCCTTACCACGGAGAACCGATAGAAGGCATACAGATCATGGGAGTCTTGGAGACGAGATGTCTTGATTTCAAGCATCTACTCGTAGTGTCGTGTAACGAAGGAAACATGCCGAAGGGAGTCAACGACTCGTCGTTCATACCACACAGCGTAAGGAGGGCATACGAACTCACTACGGTGGAGAACAAGGTGGGCATATACTCGTATTATTTCCACCGTCTGCTGCAAAGGGCGGAGGACGTCACCCTAGCATACAACTCGTCGACAGAGGGACTGAACAGCGGGGAGATGTCGAGGTTCATGCTGCAGCTCATGGCGGAGAGCGGACTGAAGGTGAGGAGGCGGTTCCTGAGCACACAGCAGCAGACAGAGCGCGCCGGATGTCAGAGAGTGGTGAAGGACGAAAGCGTGACGGAAAGGCTGAAGGAGAAAAGGAAGGAGGGGAAGGCGATGTCGCCGACGGAGATAACGACCTACCTGAGGTGCCGCATGAGGTATTACTACATATATATCGAAGGACTGCGAAAAGAAGAGGACAGCGACCCGGAGGATATGGACAACATAATGTTCGGATTGGTTTTCCACGCTGCAGCAGAAGAACTGTACGGAAGGCTGGCGGACAGAGAGGGAGTGGTACACGCCGAGGCAATACGCAACGTGAAGGAAAAGAACGCTACGGTGTTGGAACGATGCGTTGACAACGCATTCCGAAAGGAGGTATTCCACGCCGACGACAAGGGCTATGTGCCGCAATACTCGGGATTGCAGCTGATAAACAGGCGGGTGATAATACGCCTGCTGAACAACCTCATGGAGTACGACATGAAGCATACGCCGATAAGAATACTCGGAATGGAGGAGCACGCCAGGGTTTACACCACGTTGGAAGCCGACATCTTCGGAAAGAGGGAAGAGGTGAGCATCGGGGGCATGATAGACCGTCTCGACATTGTAGGCAACACGCAGGGGTCAAAGACCATACGCATAATAGACTATAAGACGGGACGGGACAAAAGGGGCACGATGACCTCGCTCGACGATGTCTTCAGCCACAGCAAGATTGACAGCCATTCCGACTATTTCGTGCAGACAATGCTGTACAGCATGATTGTCAGCAAGTCGGAAAGGATAAATCCGAAGGGATATGCCACAGCTCCGGCGTTGTTCTTCGTGCAGAACATCAAAAACAAGGACTTCTCGCCTTTCCTGAAAATAGGGAAGGAAGAGGTGAGGGACATAAGGGAATATAACGACAGCATAGAAGGGCATATCAGAAATGTCATAGAAGAGATTTACAACCCGGAGATACCTTTCGAGCCGGACGGTTCAGACACCTCATGCGCCGTATGCGACTTCAAGACGCTGTGCGGACGATGAGGGAGAAGGAAGCCATCTTATAAGAAAAACAATTTCAAGACTATGAAGGAAAACCATATAGAGATACGCAACGCACGCGTAAACAACCTGAAAAACATATCGGTAGACATACCGCGTAACAGGCTCATTGCTGTAACGGGAGTATCAGGATCGGGGAAGTCGTCGTTGGCTTTCGACACGCTTTACGCCGAGGGACAGAGGCGTTACGTAGAGTCGCTGTCAAGCTACGCCAGACAGTTCCTCGGAAGAATGGCAAAGCCGGAGTGTGACACCATAAAAGGATTGCCGCCGGCAATAGCCGTAGAGCAGAAAGTGATATCGCGCAACCCACGCTCTACGGTAGGCACGACGACAGAGATATATGAATACCTCCGCATACTCTACGCCAGGATAGGGCGCACATTCTCGCCCATCAGCGGGCAGGAGGTGAAGAAACACGGCATTGACGACGTGGTGAAGTGTATGCTCGGATACGGAAAAGGAACGAAATTCCTCGTGGCAACGGCGATGAACGTGCCGGAAGGACGCACCATGCTGAAACAGTTGCAGATGGCTGTGCAGGCGGGATACTCGCGTGTCATGGTCATGGGCGACATAATACGGATAGACGACGTGATAAGCCAGATAGAGAACGGCGAGAAGGAGCCGGAGAAGGTGTCGATAGTCATTGACAGAATGAGTGTGGACGACTCGAAAGACACCATCTCACGACTCACAGACTCTGTAGAGACGGCATTCTACGAAGGGCATGGGGAATGTAGCTTGGTGTTCATGCCGGCAATGCTGGAGCATACGTTCTCTGTACGCTTCGAAGCTGACGGAATGACGTTTGAAGAGCCTACGGAGAACCTCTTCGCATTCAACTCGCCTTTCGGGGCATGTCCGGAATGTGAGGGATTCGGAAAGATTATTGGCATTGATGAGACGCTCGTAATACCGAACCCTTCGCTATCCGTTTACGACGGATGTGTGCAATGTTGGCACGGGGAGAAGATGAAAGAGTGGAAAGACATGTTCTGTCGTCAGGCGGCTGCCGTGGACTTCCCGATCTTCACACCATACTACGACCTCACCGAGGAACAGAAAGGGTGGCTGTGGCACGGACTGCCGGGAAGCGAGTCAATGGCGCAGCATGAGAGGGTATCCATAGACGAGTTCTTCCGTATGCTCATGGAGAACCAATACAAGATACAGTACAGGGTGATGCTGGCACGCTACAGGGGCAAGACAACGTGTATGGAATGTCACGGCACACGACTGAGGAAAGAGGCTCACTACGTGAGAATTGGAGCAGACGCCAACGGAATGGGGGGAAAAACTATCTCGCAGCTCGTTGACATGCCGGTGAGTGAACTCTATGAATGGTTTGGGAAAGTGACGATGACAGAACGCGAGAAGGAGATAGGAAAGAGGCTGCTCTTAGAGATTACGACACGTCTGAAATTCCTGCTCGACGTGGGATTGGGGTATCTGACGCTAAACAGGGCGTCAAACACTCTATCTGGTGGAGAGTCGCAGCGCATAAACCTATGTACAAGCCTCGGATCGTCGCTGATAGGATCGCTGTATATACTCGACGAGCCGTCGATAGGACTGCATTCACGCGACACGGAGCGGCTGATAAACGTCTTGAAGCAGCTGAGGGACATTGGAAATACGGTGATGGTAGTAGAGCACGACGAGGAGATAATACGCTCGGCGGACTATCTCATAGACATAGGGCCGGACGCAGGAAGACATGGAGGAGAGATTGTCTTCAAAGGCAATACTGCGGACATAACGCCACAGACGAAAAAGGATTATCCCGACAGCCATACCATAGACTATCTCTCACACCTGGAGGACATTGACGTACCGGAGTCCAGAAGGCAATGGAACAGGTTCATAACAATAAAGGCACCGAGAATGAACAACCTTAAGGGGATGGACGTTACCATACCGCTGAACGTTTTCACCGTGGTGACAGGTGTGTCGGGATCAGGAAAGTCGTCGCTGATAAAGGGTATACTATACCCTGCATTGAAAAGGCAGCTCGGAGAGACATGTGACGCTCCGGGACTCTACGGAGGGCTTGACGTCAGCAACTCGGATATTAAGCACGTGGAGTTTGTTGACCAGAACCCGATAGGAAAGTCAACACGTTCTAATCCTGCAACATACGTCAAGGCGTACGACGCCATACGACAGCTCATGGCGGAGCAGCAACTGGCAAAGCAGATGGGATATACAACGCAGCATTTCTCATTCAACGCTGAGGGAGGACGATGCGAGGAGTGTAAGGGGGCTGGAACAATAACTGTGGAGATGCAGTTTATGGCTGACCTGGAACTGGAATGTGAGGCGTGCCACGGCATGAGGTTCAAGAAGAACATTCTCGACGTGAAGTATCATGACAAGAATGTCTTCGACATACTGAACATGACAATAAACCAGGCTATAGAGTTCTTTACAGAACATGGAGGAAAAGAGAGCAGGACAGCGAAAAACAATATCGAGCGAACCATAGTAAACCGTCTGAAACCATTGCAGGACGTTGGACTGGGATATATAAAACTCGGACAGAACTCATCGACACTCTCAGGAGGAGAGAACCAACGTGTGAAACTGGGATATTTCATAGGCTTGGAGAAATGCGACACTACGTTGTTTATCTTCGACGAGCCTACTACAGGGCTTCATTTCCATGATATACGCCGTCTGCTGAAGGCTTTCGACGCCCTGATACAGCGAGGACATTCCGTGCTGGTTATAGAGCATAACCTCGACGTGATAAAATGTGCAGACCATATAATTGACATAGGGCCGGAGGGAGGACATCAGGGAGGAAACATCGTATGCTGCGGAACACCGGAGGACGTGGCGAAATGTGAGAAAAGCATTACGGGAAGATACCTCAAGGAGAAACTGTAAGGAGAGTACATGCCCAAAGGGTGAACAAGAACTTACGGAATTTCTGTAAGGCTGAAACAAAACATGCACAAAAACAACATGCAGTAGCTCATATACTGAAACGTTATGAGCTACTACATTTATTAAGGCAGGAAAAATTATGGTGGATTCTATTGATTCGCTTTGTAATATTTGACGGTGGGAGACTTGTCCTACGGTCCCACAGACCTGAGGGAAGAAATTAATAGAACTCACTTTATGCCTGACAGCTCTTCATGACTTCATAAAGAGAAGTCTGTATATTAAAGATTACTGGAAATAGTTGAAATAGACGTATGCCAGGAATGCCACCAAAACAACGGTTATAACTGTACGTATCAGGCATCCGACGAATTTCTTCAGGAGATATATGCCTACAACGATGGCAGCAAGGCACATCAGGTAATATACAAGGTTTTCTAAAAACATGACTGCGGTTATTTAAAAAGCCTGCGGAAAGCTACAGGTATCGGAGTCTCAAACTCCATAGGCTTTTGAGTTAAGGGATGATAGAAGCAGAGCTTATAGGCGTGGAGACACAGACGGCGAAGAGGATTGTCGCCGTTGCCGTATTTCACGTCGCCACAGACAGGGTGACCCATGTCGGCGGAATGGACACGTATCTGGTTCTTGCGGCCCGTCTCAAGACGATATTCAACAAGCGAATGGTCGACGGTGCGCGAAAGGGTGTGGAAATGGGTCACGGCATATTTGCCTCCGTTGTCGAAAGGCGAGGAAAAGGTGATATAAGCCTTGTTGTCCTTTAGCCAGTTAGCTATGGTGCCTTCATCGTCCTCCATCTCACCGGAAACAACGGCGACATAACGGCGGTCAAAGACGATGTCATGCCAGTTATGCTCAAGAATCTGTTCGGTCTCCATGTCCTTGGCGTAAATCATCAGACCTGAGGTATCGCGGTCAAGACGGTGGACGGTATGAGCACGACATTTCTGACGCGTGCGGCAGAAATAGTCGTCGAGAACAGTCTTCACATTAAGAGTGCTGTGTCCGGCAGCCATAGAGAGAATGCCCGGCATTTTGTCTATCACTATGAGGTACTGGTCTTCGTAAACAATCTTTAACCACTTGCTTTTGAAGACATCGTTGCGCTTAGACTTGCTTATGGCGAGCTTGTCGCCTTTCTTCAAGGGGTAGTCAAACTGAGTAACGGTCTTACCGCCTACACGGATGCCACGACCTTGCAGCGTGTCTTTTATCTTGTTGCGCGACATCTTGAGGTTTTTAAGCAGATACTCAAGAAGAGGGGAGTCATATTCTGCCTGAAGATAGGAATAGTCTTCTGGCTTGTTGTTGTAATAATGTTTCATTGTTCGGAAAGGTTATTGGTTGGGGGTGGAGAGGATTGCCTCACGGCTCTTCTCCTTAAGATGAAGGACATTATCCGTGCCTTGACCTATAGGGGCTATGGCAGGGTGTATCTCTATCTTAAGCGGACACCAACGGGCGAAATGGAAGTCGCGATGGCGGGGCATCACTTCATAGGTGCCGTGGATAGTGACAGGAAGGACGGGAAGCTGAAGCTTGTCAGCAATCATGAAAGCGCCTTTCTTGAACGCTCCAACAGTGCCGTCGTAAGAGCGGCGGCCCTCAGGGAAGACTATAAGCGAGACACCGTTCGTTATTGTCTTGCAGGCATGGACGTATGTCTCATGTATCTTTGCCGGGGTGGAGGTGTCAACGGGTATGAAGCCGCTGACACGCGATGCGGCACCGAGGAAAGGTATCTTCATCAGAGAGGCTTTCATCATCCAACGCAGCTTCATGTTCAGGAAGCCTATGAGCAGGAAGATGTCATAGCAGCTTTCGTGGTTTGCTACTATGACGTAGCTCTGACCTTCCACGACATGTTCCATGCCTGTACACTCTACCGGCAGCAACGTGGCACGCACTATGATACGTCCCCAGCAGCGTCCCATGAAACTGCTGAACCATCCACGCCAGCGGTCAGAACCCAAAGGACTTATGAGGGTTACGAGAGTTCCTACGACAATTGTGCTGACAATGACAACCGGAAGGAGGATGAAAACCTGATAGACGTAATATAACGTTTTCCTTACTATGCGTAACATAAGTTAGATGTGAATGTTGCTTAGATGATGAACGGGGGGGAGGAGTGGATGTCTGTAGAACTCTGAGTTCTTGCCGACGTTATTGACGGAACGTTACAGGCTCGCCGAGTGATGTCTCGTCGAAAACGCCGTGGTTGAGTATGTGCTTCCCGTTGCAGAACGTGTGCTCAACCTGCCATGACAGTGTGACGCCCTCTAAAGGGCTCCAACGGCATTTGCTCTGAATGACGTCTGACGTGACTGTCCAGGGCTCCGTATGGCGCACTATGGCGATGTCGGCTTTATAACCCTCACGGAGGAAGCCACGGCGGCTAACCTCGAAAAGGCGTGCAGGGTTATGGCACATAAGCTCGGCAATCCTTTCTAAAGTAAGTATACCGGCATCGGAAAGGGAGAGCATGGCGACGAGGGAGAACTGAACCATAGGCATTCCAGAGACAGCTTTAGCCGCCCCACCCTCTTTCTCTGACAAGGTATGGGGGGCGTGGTCGGTGCCAATGGTTGATATCCTGCCGTCGGCAACGGCATGGCGCAAGGCTGTGCGGTGAGAAGCGTCCTTCACCGAGGGATTGCACTTTATGCGTGTGCCGAGGGTGGCGTAATCATCGGAAGAGAAGAGAAGGTGTGCAACTGTGGCTTCTGCCGTGATGCCGTCACGGAGAAGCGACAATTCGTCGGCAGTCGTGACGTGGGCTATATGAAGCCTGGCACCTGTCTTCTCTGCCAACATGCCGGCTTTCTCCGAGGAACAGAGGCAGGATTCTGCAGAGCGTATCTCAGCGTGGTGGACAACGTCTGGGTCTTCGCCGTAACGGTTTTTCGCATCCGTCATGTTTCGGTTTATGATGGCTGTGTCTTCACAATGTGCCATAATGGGCAGACGCTGCTGAGCTGCTGAGCGGAAGACGTTCAGAAGTGCGTCGTCACCGTCAACGAGCATGTTTCCGGTAGAGGAACCCATGAAGAGCTTAATGCCCGGAACGCTGTGAATATCAAGCGAAGAGAATGTGCCGGCGTTGCTGTTGGTGGCGCCATAGAAAAAGGAGTAGTTGACATGGCTCTTGCGTGAAGCGAGAAGCTGCTTCTCGTAAAGTGCCTCAGGCGTAGTGGTCTGCGGAACGGTGTTGGGCATGTCGAAAAACGTCGTAACGCCACCATAAGCCGCGGCACGGCTCTCGCTTTCCATGTCTGCCTTATGCGTCATGCCTGGCTCGCGGAAATGAACGTGGCTGTCAATGACACCCGGAAAAACCATACACCCCGTGGCGTCTACGTCTTCTGCGTAGTCACCACGAGGCGCATTGCCTGAAGGATAGAGACCTTTGATAATGTCATCCTCTATGACGACATCCAGGGCTTCACGTTTTCCTTCGTTTATTAAAATACCGTTGCGTATTATTGTCTTCATAATATAACGTGGCAGTGCTGGTGGTTAATTTTGAGGCTTCGCCATCTCGGCGGGTGTAGGAGGTACGCCACCTGCCTCATCACCAGGAAGTACAGGGGTCTTGGCGGGAGCTACAGGAGCTACGGGAGCTGAGGTCTCTGGAGCCTCCATACCATTGCTTATCTTCTGGTTACGCTCGGCTGCGGAGATGAACTCCTTGACGTAGGCATCGTTCTTGAAAGCGTCTGTCGCCTTGCTCATGATGTCTTCTATCCAGGGTGTCAACTCAGGATATTCAAATGTCGAGGTTACCATCATAAATACTCCGGGACCGAGGACATTGTCGAAATTCTCGCAAATGAAGCCGGTAATGAGCTTGTCTTCCTCAATAACAATCTTCTCCGCCTCTTCAGTAAGCTGGCGGTAAACCTTGTCCATATCCTCACCGTCCATAATGGCTTGGTTCTCACGGTGTGAGAGTTCGGAATATCTTGACCTCAGGCTGTTATATTTCTCCAGAAACGCAAAGAGTTTGTCGTTAAGCTCCGTACCGGTGCACTCCTGCTTCGTACGGTTTAGTTTTATGGTTATATCGCCTTCCTCTATGACAATAGGCATTACGCTCTCGTCGTCCATGAAGATTGTGGCGATGTGTGTCGAGTCAGTATTGCCGGAAAACTTGAACTGTCCATGTACTACCTCACATGAGTCTATGTTCTTCAGCTCGCCGTCTTTTACAGCCTTGAGATAAAGCATCCGTCCGTCGAGAATGCTGATATTGGAAGAACCCTGGATATTGTAGGTTTTCGTACATGAAGTACAGGTTAACACTGCCAGTATGGTATAGAGTATTTTATTCATCGAAATGAAACTTTAATAAAAGGTTTTTTATGTTTTCCACCGTCAGAAGAGGCATGTCTGTTGGCTGACGGCTGTAAAAGTCATGCAAAGGTAGCACGATATTTGTTAGCAACGAAATTTCTTTATGCTATTTTATTGATTTCCTCTGCGATTTATATGTTTTTAAGACTATTTCCTCATCTCGTGGGACAATCTGTTTGTGGAATACAGTTGTAGCAATGCGCCGACAAGCATGATGAGTACCCAGTTGTTGTAAACGATGCGCAGATAGTTGTGATAACTGTTCATCTCGCTGACCACAAGGGGGAGCAGGAAGCCCCAGTACTGCTCGATCATGAGAAGGGAGGAGGCTATAAAACACAGTCCCGAAAGCAGTTGGATGGTCTGAAGCCTGCGCTGCACAAAATTCTGAGGACGGGCGTTGAGCTTGCGCTGGCATACGACATATAGGAGTGAACCGAGAAGGAAAGCCCAAGGCACTGCCTTATGTATCAAGACATTGACGTAGGGGTTTTCTATAAGCAACGAAGAGGCCATCACAAATCCGGCACAGGTCACCATAACGGCTCCTCCAACGGTCATCAAGATGCCGTAGAGATTATTTATCTTTTCCATTTGTATTGTCTTTTAATTCGGGTAATGTACTGCGGGGGTCGGAACTGAGAACGTAGATGTCCTCGTCGTCGGCCTTCATGAAATACCTTTCGCGCGCTATGCGCTCTATATTCCGGGGGTCGCGTTCAAGGTCGCGCAGTTGAGCAGCATTGTTTTTATATACATTATTATAATAGTCTATCTCTGTGCGCAGCTCCAAAATCTCATAATATAACACCATGCGTTGATAGAAGCTGTTACTGTCAGCAAAGCCTACAACAACAATGCCTATGATAGTTGTAATGAGGTATTTGTATTTTGAGAGCAACGCGTAAAGGAATGATGCTTTTTCCATTGTCCTGTTACTTTTAGGTGGGTTCTATTAATTCGCTTTGACATATTTGGGAATTATTTTCGTGCATAAAAATGTAAGTTGAAGAGGTTGCGTAGCAGGCTATGTGACCGATGATACTTACGTTATACACGGAAAAGAAACCCAAAGATGACAAAACGTCACCCTTAAACTACTTATCGTTTGACGGCGGGAGACTTGTCCTCCGGACTCACTGACCAGAGGGAAGTAATTAATAAACCCACCTTTAGTTTATCTGAAATGTATTGTAATTGTATGGAAATGCATATGAATCATATTAGAACTGTATATGAAACGTATGATTTTCACGATGCAAAAGTAAGAAAAAAACATGAACAAAGAGGAAAGAACACCAAAGTATTAAGATTTGTTTATAATCATTACGATTCTATATATTATTTCTTAATTTATAGCTTGCAAGTAGGCGTTATCAGTATTTTTTTAGTACTTTTGCATTGATATGTCACAAAACACGTACGACACGTGGCTTTGTGGCGGAGAAAAGCCTTTACAAACAAGAAAAATGTCATTATGGAATATCAAGTTTCAGCAAGGAAATACAGACCTATGACCTTCGCGTCGGTAGTAGGACAGGAGACATTGACAACAACGCTGAAGAATGCCGTGAGAAGCGGGAAACTGGCTCACGCTTTCCTCTTCTGCGGCCCACGAGGAGTAGGCAAGACAACATGTGCGAGAATTTTCGCTCGGACCATAAACTGTGAGAAACCTACTGCCGACGGAGAGGCTTGCGGAGAGTGTGAGAGCTGCAAGGCGTTCCTCGAAAACAGGTCGTATAACATCTTTGAGCTTGACGCTGCGTCTAACAACTCCGTAGAGAACATTAAACAACTCATGGAGCAGACAAGAATACCACCGCAGGTGGGACGCTACAAGGTGTTTATCATTGACGAGGTGCATATGCTATCGACTCAGGCTTTCAATGCCTTTCTGAAAACACTTGAGGAGCCGCCATCGTACGTCATCTTTATCCTCGCCACGACAGAGAAGAAAAAACTCTTGCCTACCATACTATCACGTTGCCAGATATACGACTTTGACAGAATGAACGTGGCAAACACGGTAAACCACCTGAAAATGGTAGCGGAAAAAGAGGGGTACACATACGAGGAGGAGGCGTTGGAGATAATCGCAGAAAAAGCTGACGGAGGCATGCGCGACGCTCTCTCGCTCTTCGACCAGGCGGCAAGCTTCTGTCAGGGTAACATAACCCGAGAGAAGGTTATCAAGGACTTTAACCTTATGGACCTCGACAATTACTTCACGCTGACAGACCTTGCATTAGAGAACAAATGCGCAGAGGTTATGGTTCTGCTAAACGACATGTTGTCACAGGGCATCGACGGAGGTAATATCGTATGCGGACTGGCGGAGCATATACGAAACGTCATGATGTGTAAGGACCCGCAAACCACGCCACTGCTTGAGGCAAGCAAGAAATACAGTGAGAGATACATAAGTCAGGCGAAGAAATGCCCGGTAGCGTTCCTTTATAAAGCATTACAGATACTTACACGATGCGACCTAAACTACCGCCAAAGCTCAAACAAGAGGCTACTCGTCGAGATAACACTTATCGAAGTGGCTCAGATAACACAGCCAGACGATGCGGACAGCAGTCCCCGAAAGGGGAGAAGATTGAAAACCCTGTTCAAACTACTCTTCTCGTCCAATGAAGTCAAAATAAAACAGGTGACGGAGGAGGAGAAGAAAAAAGCAGAAGAAAGAAAGTCTATAAGCAACAATACCGGAAAGCCATTAACCAACAATACAGGCAATCCGTACGGCAATACAGCCAAAGAGACAGAAAGCAAGCCTTACGGCAGCACGAAAAACGATCAACGTTCAAAGATTTCCATCAGTTCCTTCGGCAGCACATTTGGAGCTATAGTCAAGAAGCAGGCTGTCACAACCATCGAGAAAGAGACAGCAGAATCATCAAAGGAAGACAATGCCTTTACAGATGAAGACCTCCAAAGAGAATGGTTAGCTATGTGCAACAGAATGAGCAAAAACCCTCAGATGGTCGGGCTTGCAGCAAGCATGCGAAACCTTCAGCCAAAGATAACATCTCACCCTGAGATAGAGATTCTTGTAACGAATAATATACTCCTCGACCAGTTAAAAGGCATACAAGGCAGGATCCGAGCCACACTTTCCGGTGAACTTCACAACTCGTCACTGAAGGTTTCTCTCCGCATAGCCGAAAACTTTGAGATAAAGAAAATAAAGACAAAGCAGGAGATTTTTGAGAAACTGAAGGAAGAGAGCGCATCCTTACGCAAACTCATTACCGACCTCAAGCTTGAGCTGACATAACGTTTCATCCACATGCATTCCTACTACAATATCATAATACGCCTTACCCTGCCCAGCATTGTGTCAAACATCACCGTACCATTGCTGGGCATGGTTGACTTAGCCATAACAGGACATTTAGACAACGAAGCGTATATAGGAGCCATTGCCGTTGGAGGAATGCTTTTCAACATTCTTTACTGGATGTTCGCCTTCCTACGCATGGGAACAAGCGGAATGACGGCGCAGGCTTACGGAGAGCAGGACAACAGCCACATTACCGGCACGCTTTACAGAGGTGCAGCCGTAGCCTTCATCATATCCACAGCGATGATTGTCCTCTCACCCCTCCTGTTCTCCGGTGCCATGGCTTTCATCCAGCCCTCTTGTGAGGTGCGACAGCTCGTAGCACGATATTTTTATATATGCATCTGGGGCGCACCGGCTTCACTGCTTCTCTTTGTCCTAAACGGGTGGTTCATAGGCATGCAGAACACGCGCATACCTATGGCTATAGCTATCTTCCAAAACATTCTTAACATCCTCTCAAGTCTCTTTCTTGTCTATGGAATAGGCATGAAACTTGAAGGCATAGCATTAGGCACAGTGACAGCGCAATGGGGAGGAGCAGCTGCTGCGGTGTATATGCTATACCGCAAATACAGCGGGTACATATCACAAAAGATGTCACTAAAAGAGATGCTGCGTGGCGGAGAACTGCGTCTCTTCCTTACTATAAACCGCGACATATTCTTCCGCACATTATGTATGATAAGCATACATTTCTTCTTTATTTCTGCAGGAGCAAAAGGCGGAGACACAATCCTTGCTGTCAATGCGGTATTTATGCAGTTCTTCACGTTATACAGCTACTTCATCGACGGATTGGCGTATGCAGGAGAGGCAATGGTAGGCAAAGCCATTGGTGCAAAACGGGTCGTTGACTACCGGCACACCGTCCGTGGGCTGTTTGTCTGCGGCATTGTCCTCACAACGCTCTTCACCATTCTATACGCTTTCTGCAACGGCTGGATAACACGCCTCTTCACAGACAACGCACAGGTCATAGCCTGTGCCGGCGAGTACCTACACTGGACACTTTTCTTCCCTTTCTGTGGTATGGCGGCATTTATATGGGACGGCATATATATAGGAGCGACAGAGTCGCGTAGCATGCTGGCAAGCACACTTGCCGGAATGTTGATGTTCTTCGCAATCTATCTCACTCTTGAAGGCGTGTACCATAACCACGCCCTCTGGGTCGCTTTCCTCTGCAACCTCGCCATGCGCGGCATTGTCCTTACATATATGCGTAAAAACATACTGAGCCATCATTTCTCTACATGATACCTATCGCCTGCCGTTTGTTTACTTTACCATAGTTGTTAAGTCAGCTCTCATTCATGTCCTGACTAAGTTTTCCTCCCCTTGTTTGCTCTCTGTCAATCTTTGAAGCTTCATTTTTCTACAGCGACAGTTCCTTCTACAGCAACAGTTCCTTCTACTGCGACAATTGCTTCTGCGGTGTTCTTTTTAGAACACCCGCTTTCCCTCATCTTTCTCCCCCATTCAATTCACTCCCCTTCATACCTCCTGTCCGCACTCTACTTTTCCGTTCATTATAACCTTTTTGATTATCGGAGAAGTATAAGCATAAGGAATATAGCTTATGGAAGGTATTTTCTCAGTAATAATAACGTTCGCCACTTTCCCCCGTGTTATGCTGCCATAGTCGTCACTTAGCCCCATGGCATATGCTGCATTCAGCGTGGCTGCGTTGATTGCCTCTTCAGGCAACAGCCTCATCTTGATACATGCCAACGATACTACAAACTTCATATCTCCCGAAGGTGTCGAACCGGGATTATAGTCGCTCGCCACAGCTACACCAATACCTGCGTCAATCATCTTCCGTGCCGGAGCAAACGGCATATTAAGGAAGAACGACGTCCCCGGCAATGCTGTCGGCATAGTACAGCTTCCTCTCAATATTCCGATACTGTCCTCAGCCATACTCTCAAGATGGTCTACCGAGAGGGCATTATGCGCCACTCCAACGGCCACTCCACCCGACGGTGCCAGTTCCTCAGCATGTATCTTCGGTTTCATGCCCCATTTCGCTCCCGCATCAAGAATACGAGCTGTCTCCTCTGGTGTAAAGAAGCCCTTGTCGCAGAAGACATCAATATAGTCCGCCAAACGCTGGCGTCCCACCTCTGGTATCATCTCGTTCACCACAAGGTCCACATATTCCGGCTGTGTAAACTGCCGTCCCACGGCGTGCGCTCCAAGGAACGTCGCGACAACACGTGCCGGCAGTGTCTCCTTCATCCGCTGTATTACTCGAAGCATCTTCAATTCGTCGGCGATATTGAGACCGTAGCCGCTCTTTATTTCAATACATCCAGTACCTTTCCTAATCATCTCCCACGCCCGCCGCATGGCTTCTACATACAATTCCTCCTCAGACAGGGTGTGCAGGAGGTCGGCGGAATTAAGTATTCCACCGCCTCTCCGTGCTATCTCTGCATATGACATGCCTTTTATCTTATCTACAAACTCTGTCTCGCGGCTTCCAGCATAGACTATATGGGTATGGGGATCGCACCATGACGGCAAAACGGTTCCTCCTTCTGCGTCAATAACCTCGTCATAAACAGCATCATCAATCCTGCCTTCCTCTTCTGGCTTCCTTTCCCCAAACGCCTGTATCCTGCTATCCTCAATAACCATCCAAGCGTCGTCTATGCTTTCAAGCCTCGCCATGTCCTTACCCTCAAAGCGTTTCTTGCCATTAGGGCATATCCCAGCAAGAGTGCCAATATTTTTAATCAGTGTTCTCATGACTTCAGCTGTTTCTTCTTATAAAATCCACGGACTTCTGTATATATGGATACATGACCTCGTCATTGATGATAAACGGGACCTCCTTACGGTAAGCGTCGAAAATCTCCTGTATCACCTGCGACGACCGCAGTGGTCGTCGGAACTCCAAAGCCTGTGTGGCATTGAAAAGCTCTATGGCGAGGACACGCTCCGTATTGAGTATCACCTTATACAGCTTTATCGCTGCGTTGGCTCCCATGCTGACATGGTCTTCTTGTCCCTGACACGAAGGAATGCTGTCAACGGAAGCGGGCGAGCAGAGGCTTTTGTTCAGGCTTACAATGGATGCGGCAGTATACTGGGTGATCATAAAGCCACTGTTCACGCCCGGGTTTGCTACGAGGAAGCTCGGCAGTCCGCGTGTCCCTGAGACGAGCTTATATATCCTCCGCTCCGAGATGTTCGCCAATTCACTCATGGCTATAGCGAGGAAGTCCATAGGCAGTGCTATCGGTTCGCCGTGAAAATTGCCAGCCGAGATGATGAGGTCATCATCAGGACATACCGTAGGATTGTCCGTCGCAGAGTTTATCTCTACGTCAATTACGGACTCCACATATCTCACAGTGTCTTTCACCGTACCATGAACCTGCGGTACGCAGCGAAAAGAGTATGGGTCCTGAACATACGACTTCGGTTTCTCCATGATTTCGCTACCTGTAAGTAACTCTCTCATCCTGCTTGCCGTATCGATTTGTCCTTTGTGTGGTCTCACCTGATGTACGGCATCTGTAAATGGCTCTACGAGTCCATAGTATGCGTCGAGCGACATGGCTGCAATGCTGTCCGCCCATTTGTTCAGCCGGTGGCTTTGCAGCAGAGCCCATACCGCGAAGGCTCCCATGTTCTGTGTGCCGTTAAGCAACGCCAGTCCTTCCTTCGACGCAAGCTGTATAGGCTGCCACCCCATCTTTTTAAGTATCTTCTTTGCCGGCATCACCTCACCCTTATACTCTACCTCACCGAGTCCTATCAGCGGCAGAGAGAGATGAGCGAGAGGCACGAGGTCTCCTGACGCTCCTAAAGAACCTTGCATATACACTACAGGGTAGATATCGTTATTGAAGAAGTCGACCAAGCGTTCTACCGTATCAAGCTTACATCCCGAATAGCCATAACTCAGCGACTGCACTTTCAGCAGCAGCATAATCTTTACGATTTCGTTAGGCACCCTGTCTCCTGTACCGCAGGCGTGAGACATCATAAGGTTTATCTGAAGTTGCGCAAGATTGTCATGACCTATCGAGACGTTACATAGCGATCCGAAGCCTGTCGTGACACCATAAATAGGTTTAGTATTTGCTGCAATCTTTTTGTCAAGGTATTCACGGCAATATACTATGCGCGAACGAGCGTCTTCGCTCAGTTCAAGCTTGTATCCGTTGTTTATAATCTCACCGATACGTTCTATCGTGAGGTGTTCAGCTGAAATAAGGTGTTTGTTCATGATGATTATGTTTTTTTAGTTATTTATAGGATGAGGGTATAAAGGTGAACCTTTATACACTGGGGCTTTATATTCTGCAAAAGGCAATTACTATGCTCACGGGGGCTTTATATTCTGCAAAAGGCAATTACTATGCTCACAGGGACTTTATAGCTGACAAAGCAGATATCAGGGCTGATTCTGTGAGATAGAAGACAGCTGCCTTTTATCTCACTGTTTGCCTTTATAAGAAAAACATTTATTGTCAAAAAGCTTCCATTATTAACTCCTCCTCCACTATATTAGGTAAAGTCACAGCAAGTCCTGGAGTGCGTTTCATTTCCCTCTCAATGCTTCTCATTGAACCTTCGTTACGTGCCCAGCATCGGCGTGCTATGCCGTTGTTCACGTCCCAGAACAGCATTTCTCTAATATGCCTCTCGCTTTCCTCGCTGCCGTCAATCACCATGCCGAAGCCTCCGTTAATTACTTCTCCCCAGCCTACGCCGCCACCGTTGTGTATTGACACCCATGTCGCACCGCGGAAAGCATCTCCTATCACGTTCTGCACCGCCATGTCAGCACAGAATTGCGAACCGTCGTAGATATTGCTCGTCTCGCGGAACGGTGAGTCTGTACCTGACACATCATGATGATCCCTACCCAGTACCACGGGGCGGCTTATCTCGCCACAACGTATTGCATCGTTGAATGCTATTGCTATCTTCGTACGTCCCTCAGCATCTGCATAGAGTATGCGTGCCTGCGAACCTACGACGAGGCGGTTCTTCCCCGCCTCCTTTATCCAATGTATATTGTCCGCCATCTGTCCTTTTATCTCCTCCGGTGCCGAGAGCATAATCTCCTCCATCACCTCTGCAGCTATTCTGTCTGTTACCTCAAGGTCCTTTGGGTCACCCGACGTACATACCCAACGGAACGGTCCGAAGCCGTAGTCGAAGAACATAGGTCCCATGATGTCCTGAACATACGATGGGTATCTGAACCTGCCTTCTGTTGTCACGATATCTGCCCCAGCTCTCTTTGCCTGCAAGAGGAAAGCATTGCCATAGTCAAAGAAATACATTCCACGCGCTGTCAGCCTGTTTATAGCAGCCACCTGACGTCGCAGCGACTCCTGCACCTTATCACGGAACAACTTTGGCTCTTCCGCCATCATCCTCTTCGACTCGTCAAGAGTCATGCCGACAGGGTAATACCCTCCTGCCCAAGGGTTATGCAGCGATGTCTGGTCGCTTCCGAGGTCTACGCAGATTTCTTCCTCCGCCAGGCGTTCCCAGAGATCCACAACATTTCCGACATAGGCCATTGAGACCGTCCTCCTCTCTCCTACTGCCTTTCGTATTGCTATGGTTAGCTCGTCCAAGTCGTGGTGAATCTCGTCGACCCACCCCTGTTGATAACGTTTCTCTGCCGCCTTAGGGTTTATTTCAGCCACTACGCTCACTACCCCGGCTATATTTCCTGCCTTAGGTTGTGCCCCAGACATGCCGCCAAGCCCCGACGACACGAAGAGCATGCCATGGATATCCTTTCTCCCATTTCCATGCTCCTTCATCTGTTTCCTCGCTGCATTCAGCACGGTTATTGTTGTGCCGTGTACGATGCCCTGTGGTCCGATATACATATACGACCCTGCCGTCATCTGTCCGTACTGACTCACGCCGAGTGCGTTCATACGCTCCCAATCGTCAGGCTTGGAATAGTTTGGTATCACCATTCCGTTCGTCACCACCACACGCGGGGCGTTATGGTGAGAAGGGAAGAGTCCAAGAGGGTGTCCGGAATACATCACGAGTGTCTGTTCGTCTGTCATCTCGCTTAGATATTTCATCACAAGACGGTATTGCGCCCAATTTTGGAATATCGCCCCGTTGCCTCCGTATATGATCAGCTCATGAGGATGCTGCGCCACCGCGGGATCAAGGTTATTCTGTATCATAAGCATTATCGCCGCAGCCTGTTCGGAACGATGAGGGTATTCGTCTATGCTACGTGCATAGATATCATAGTCAGGACGATAGCGGTACATATAAATCCTACCATAGTCCTCAAGTTCCTTAGCAAACTCCGCAGCCAGTGTCTTATGCAGTGACTGAGGGAAATACCTCAGTGCATTACGCAGTGCAAGCCTTTTCTCCTCTTTGGTGAGTATATCCTTCCTTTTTGGAGCGTGGTTTATCTCCTTATCATATTTTTTCTCCTTTGGCAGTACGTCCGTTATCCCCGCCCGTATCTCTGCCTGAAATTCTTCTCTTGTCATTGTTCTCTCATGTTTTGTTTACAGTTTATGCCAACATCTCATCCACCATTCCCAGTATTTTCCTTTCCTCTTTTTCCGCTGCGTTAATAATTTTCTCAGCTTCCGTTTTCAGTTCTAATGCTTTCGCCTTGTCCTTCAGTGCCGCAGCGTTTATCTTCACGTTCAGTCCTGCTCCTATTACCGCCGCGCGTGCTGCGAGAGCACCTACCCCAGCGTCAGAGACACTGTTCGGATTACCTTTCTCTACCATTGCCTGACACAATGCAAAGACCCTCATTGAGCACCGCATAGTCTTCAGCGGCACCTCTGCCGCGAAGAGCGTAGCCTCCTGGATAGCTTTCGAACGTACCACCTTCTCTTCTTCCGTACCCTTCGGCATTCCGAACGCCTCCATAATGCGATTAAACGCCGCAGTATCTTCGTCTACGAGTTGTAGCAGTTCTTGCTCCAACTCCATGCCCTCTTCGGCATACTCACTGAATTCGCAGCATCTGTCATCCCATCCGGGCTTATGCGAGGAGAGATTTGCCACCATAGAGCCCAATGCGGCTCCTAAAGCTCCCATATACGCAGATACGGACCCACCTCCCGGTGCAGGTGACTCACGTGCCGTCTCGTCGGCGAAGCCTTTCACCGTCAGTGCCGTAAGCTTTCCGCCCTTACTCTCGTCAATTAGATATTCCACGACCTTTTCCTTAGCTATGAAAGGTTTCAGGTCGTCCAGCCCCATTGATTTCACAGCTATCTTCACTATGTCCTCCTTTGGAATACCTGTTGAACGGTTCTGCTTACGGAGGAAATGCCTCCCTGCTTCGAGAAGGGTACGCTCCGGCACAAGACCCACAATCTCCGTTCCTGTAACGCGCAGCCCTCTGTTATATGCGCAGCGGCATACCTCGTCGAAAGCTATGTGCAGTGGCGTAACGTTGATATCGGTGATGTTCATAGACACCTGAGCTATGCCGTATTCCTCAATATACCATCCAATAGCCTTTGTAGCCTTCAGTGTTCCGGGCAGCATTACCACATTACCCGCCTTGTCAGTAATAGGCTTACCCGTCACGCAGTTTCCCTCACGCTTCGGCCTTCCCTTTTCTCTTACGTCGAAAGCTATAGCGTTGGCACGGCGTGTCGACGTAGTATTGAGGTTGAAATTCACTGCTATGAGGAAGTCACGCGCACCTACCGCTGTACATCCCGTGCGTGCTATTCCTTCGTCGTAGGGACGCGCGCCGAAATCCGGAGCTTTTGAGGCTGTTGCGAGTTTCTCGGGCAGTGCCTCATATTCTCCCTCACGGCATACGGCGAGGTTTTTCCTCTCTGGCGTAAAGGCAGCCGCTTCATAACAATAACATGGTATAGACAATTCCACTGCTATGCGCTCTGCAAGTTTCCTTGACAGTGCAGCACATTCTTCAAGCGTTATACCACTTACGGGGACAAGTGGCAGCACGTCTGTTGCTCCCATGCGAGGATGGGCACCGTGATGACGGCGCATGTCTATCACCTCTCCGGCTTTCCTTACAGCTTGAAACGCCGCTTCCACGACATCCTCCGGTTCGCCTACAAAGGTAACAACTGTTCGGTTCGTAGCTTCCCCAGGGTCTACGTCGAGGAGCTTCACACCTTCACATCGTTCTATGACATTGGTAATCTGGCGTATCACGCCCATGTCTCGTCCCTCACTGAAATTAGGAACGCACTCTATAATTTTTCTTTTGTTGGACATAGTTTTTTAGGTATTATTTGGTGCATTCTATAAAATACCACTGTAAAAATGAACAACATTTTACAAGTTACGTTTTGTCGTCATTTTATTTTTGGTTGGCTCATATTGCCAATCTCATCAGTCGTGTAGCTCAATACACTCATTTTTCTACTGCCAATCTTTTCGCAACCAAGATCCCAAAATCGGACAAAGCTAATTTATATTGAACCCACCATTTTTTTTAAGGTGTATCTTTAAGGTAGTAGTCAGTTAATCCAAACGTTTTTCTTTTAGGCTGCCGTTTATCCCAAGCGGGGTTTTATAAAATTTGGCCATCATTATTCCTCGATGATGCCCATCTTCTTCCAGTCACTAACAATTTTTGTCACGTCATGACGTGCTTTCTCTGTGTCAACATTATATTCCTCACAAAGTTCTTCTACAAGACCATTGACGTGGAAATCGCCCTCGGCATGTTCCCAAAGCCATGCCGCTGTCTCGTTCATGCTGATCATCTTACCGAAGTCAAGGGCGTTGAGTCCTTCACCTATTATAACTTTCTCTCCACATACGTCGCGGAGAATGAATCCTTCTTTTTTCTTCATAATCAGGTGTATAATATAACATTTATAATGAATGCATTATAATGAATGCATTTATGCAGATTCTGCATGTAACTATGAGTGTAAATACTCCCGACCTGCTTTTTTCAATAGCACTGATTGTACATAGCAGGCAGTGCGAGGATTATCGGACTCATGAAAATATACGATATATAAATAGTAAATATCTTCTTACAGGAAGAAGCAGAAGCCACAGTCGTGATGCAGCCTTCCGCCAAGGCGTGTAGAGATTGCATGCCTTGCCGTCGGTTCCGACATAATGAGTCGCGAGAGCAATAATGTCCTCCTTACGGCAGTACTCTCTGCCATGAATGTTACCGTCGCCCATGAGCGTCACCTTGTCTCCCTTGATGTCAAGGATGCGGTGTATGACATACCTCCGGTTCTCCACCCAAGCAAGTACTATGTCTCCACGACGTGGGGGCAATGCCTTACAGAGGATAACACTCTCCTTTCCGCCTATTATGAAAGGCAGCATGCTTCTGCCCGCTACGGGCAGCGTGACGCATATCCCTTCCGCTGCAATACGTGCCGCCTCTTTTATGATGTCTATGTCGGAAATATTGTCTTTAAGTCTTGGCATATCGTTACGTTAATATGAACTTATGGAGTTCTTTCTCTTCCAGTGTATCACTCTTGGCAGCACACCGCATTGCGGCAGGTCAGTGCTGCCTCTGCGTCAGGCAGACAGTCAAGATGCCATAGCGAAGACTTTTTCAGCACGAGGTTCAGAGTGGAGTGCAGCCCGTCTGCAACTCTCTTCTCCCACCTCTTGCCTGATACGCTTTCTGAGAGAATGACATACGCCTTTATGCCTTTCACCCTTCGTATCCTGTTCTCCGTAGCTTGTGCGAGGTGTATTATAGCGCCGAGAGGATATGCCACATTCTTATAGCAAGGTGTCTTGCCGCTCCACGGCGTACCGTACACAGTTATCGTGCCGTCAGTATTACAGCGCAGAGCAGGGTTGTCATCGTTTATCAGCTGCGTGTCGTCAATATTTTCCAGCCATAACTTTGAATGTGTGCTTTTCCCCGTTCCGCTGGGTCCGAGGAACATGTAAGCAATACCGCCATGACATACTGTGGAGGAATGGAAGAGCAATGTGCCTTTCCCTGCTGTCGACAAGGCGAATAACACCATCATGGCATTGTCAATGGCAGAATGGGCATATCTTCCCTTAAAGGTTAGCAATGCCCTGGAATAGTCTTGGCTGCATATCAAACATCCAGACGTGACAGTATGCCAACGGAATAGAAACGCCGGTGACGTGCCTACACTCCCACATACTATCTCTGTGGCTTCGTCATCCTGACACCATTCTTCGGAAAACCCCTCTATTGTCGTAGGCCCTTCGTTAACCTTCAGTTCGAAGGCCAATGCTGAAGAGACAGCCTCCGAGTTGTCTTCTGCGACCTCAAAAGGTGTGTAGTTTCTCATCTTGCGTAGCAGAGCGTCGTCGATGGTCAGAGCTATGCGATGTGAGGCGATGTCGTAATATTTCGTTATCGTCATGACATATATATTGTGAGAGGTAATTTAGGGGTGTGGGCAGAATACTGATAGGATATTACCCGTTAATCCAATTACCCGGTTGGATATTTTAAATTCCAGTTATCGCCTGAAAAAAATTCATTAATTCTAATCAGTAGAATAATCATCAGAGTGAATTAATCGTCGGTATCGTCAATGGCAAGAGGTCTGTTGAACGTGGCATTGAACGATATTATCGTCTCGGACCGTGAAAGCCCGAGAGGCTGAAGCTTATCGTGAATGATGTTCAGAAGGTGGTGGTTGTTCTTGGCGTAAAGCTTTATGAACATGTCGAAGCCTCCCGTTGTATAGTGACACTCCACGACTTCCGGAATATGCTTCAACGCCTCACGTACATCGTCGAACTTCGAAGGGTCTTTGAGATACAGTCCTATGAAGGCGCATGTCTCATAGCCTATTTTCTCTGGATCAACGATAAACTGCGAGCCACGTATAATGCCCAATGCCGCCAGTTTCTGTACGCGCTGGTGTATGGCTGCTCCACTAACATTACACGCCTTTGCAACCTCAAGGAAAGGTATGCGTGCGTCTTGGGTTATCAACTTCAGGATTTTTCTGTCAAGATGGTCTAAGGAATATTTTGCCATGATGAATAAAGGATATGGTTTGGATAAATTAATGTCTAAGGTGTGTGGCAAGGTAAATGGCGTAATGCTCGTTTTTTGGACTTAACTGCTTGTCTTAACGGTTTGTAAACACTTCCTCCTTTACATTCTGCCCTGTTGCAGAGTAGTTGACGTGAAGCACATTGATTTTCTGCAGTATTGTCTTTATTTCAGCTATAACACCTATGGGCACATCGCGGTCAGCTTTCAGTGCTACAGTAAACTCGTCGCGCTCAACATCTGCCATCATGTTCCGCTCATCAAGCAGCACTTTAGCGAGATTCTCTTCGTCTGTCAGCGTGTTGTCCACCTGTATAGACACCTTGCCGTCAGAAGATTTGCCGACATAGATAGTCACCGTGGCGTGTTTTTTTTGAAACTGTTGCAGCTGCTCCCCTTCTGGTACTGTCACCTGAACCTTTACGTCGTTCTGACGCATGTGGGTGACAATCATAAAGAAGAACAATACTGTGAACACCAAGTCGGGTAACGCCGAGGTATTCAGCTGTGGTATTTTTTTTTCCCTTTTGTGCTTCAGTTTCATAGTTGATGTTTTTACAGGTCATTGTAATTCGATGGTGCTCATTATGACAAGGTGCAGTTCTACGCATTTTTTTCGAAATCATTCGACATCAGTAAACTCTTCGCTGACACGTTGCGGTATGGCTTTCTGTATTATCGTCTGCTGCTCATCGTTGCAGTTTGAGAACGTCTTGTGGTAACGTCTGACAGCTTCTTCGTCGCGCAGTGTCTTGTAAGTTCTTGATATTATGTTCTGCAACATGAAATACTTGCTGTACGTAGCGTTCTTGTCTGCCTTGACCTCTATGACATGCTTCTCACGTACATTTGCCACAAAGCTTTTCATCCTCGTCATGATCTCCCTCTCCGAGCATAGTGTGTCGTTGAGCAGGAAGGTATTCTCTTTTGTTATGCTGACAGAGAAGACATCCTTCCGGTCTATGTCTGTTGCTGCAAGTTCTTTCTTCTCTTCCTTGGGCGGCATGTTGTGGCGCAGCCCTTTGTCAGTGTCCATTGACGAGGTGACGAGGAAAAATATGAGGAGGATAAACGACATGTCAGCTGTCGACGTGGTATTTATGGCTGTCAAGCGCCGGTGTGTCTGCCTTCTCCTGCTGTTGCTAAGTCTCATGGTTCACCTCTCTTTCTGTTCTTCCCATGGCGACCTTTGAAATGGAGAAGTGATGTAAGGAGCTCTTTGGGTTTTCCTATCATTACAGCTCCCGCTATCGTCGCCACAATAGCAAGTGCCAAGACAAACAATCCGGTTGTTACAAACATGTTCGTGATACGCAGCCAGATTTCCGATACATTACCATCGCCGCCAGTATCTTTTGAAGCTGTCCATGTGAGGAAGAACGTCGATGCGAGAAGTGTCAGCACAATGATGTTCACCGTGACATTTATCTTTGTTACCGGAATGCCATTTTTCGTGCCCGACATCTTCCCCGTAGTGCGGAGACGTTTTACCACCGACCACAGCGTAATCAACAGTATGCTGCCGAGAGTGAGGTATATCAGTATGATGATGATGTCAATCATGGTCATTGCTCACTGTATAAATTTGGGAATTAACCTGCCCCACCCTTAACATGTCCATCAGGTCTATGGAGGCTTGCTCCATCTGTGATGTGAGGCTGTCTATGCGTGAGAGTATGAAATTGTAGAAAATCTGTAGGATGACGGCAACTATTATACCGAATATCGTTGTGATGAGGGCCACCTTCATGCCTCCCGCCACAATGGTAGGACTTATGTCGCCTGCCATTTCAATATTGTCGAATGATATCACCATGCCTATGACCGTGCCAAGGAATCCGAGGGAAGGAGCGAGTGTTATGAAAAGCGTTATCCATGAGCATCCTTTCTCCAACCGTCCCACCTCAACATCGGCATACGCCGTAATGGCACGTTCTATATCTTCTATGGGTTCTTCAGAATGCAGGATAGCCTGAAAGCTGATACTTGCAATAGGTCCACGTGTCTTACGGCATAGGTTTAGTGCCGCTTCCTTGTCTTTATGGTATAGCGACTCCACCTGGGATAGGAATTTCTTCGTGTTTATTTCAGACAGTGAGAGATAGAGTATGCGCTCTATGCAGAATATAAGTCCTAAGATAAGCGTTATAGCGACAAAAGACATGAACAAGGGATTTCCCTGAATGAATTTCTCTTTCAGTATATCATGTATTGAGCCAGTGCCTTCGAAAGACATCTGACCTGCCGCAAGAACAGTTATCGGCAACATGGCAAAGACTATGAAAAGTATTCTTTTATTATTCATAATTTCCTGTTAAAGATTAGGTTATGGCAGGTTCTGTAATTTACTCCCTTTAAAGTGGTTACTTCAACTTATTTTCCTTTCGTCAGTGAAGACGTGGGGATAAGTCTCCCACAGTCAAAATATCTGCAATTACGGTGAAACGTTTTGGTGTCTATAGTATATACAATTCCTTGGATTATTTTTTTTTCAGTTTATCCAGTCTTTTCTTCGCTATTGGGTGGTCGGGGAATATGCGTAACGCTTTCTCGTAGTTTGACATGGCGGCAGCAGGCATGTCCTCCCTCTCACATTCTTTTCCCATGGCGACATATTCTGTAGAAAGCTCTGCAAGCATGACGTTCTGTTTCTTGGCCTCTTTCTTCATTCGTGACAGCTCGCGTCTCAGCATGGCAATGTCATCGTGCTTATCGTTTTCTCCTTCTAAAGCGTTCTGTTCCTTTGTCAACGCTGATTTTGCGCCTTTACGTTTCTTCATCACCTCGTCAGCCATCATCTTATTGTTTCCCACCGCCTCCGCAAGTTCCCTACGCAGCGTGTTAATCACAGAGAGTTTCTTCCTTATGTAGCGTCGTGTCACAGGCTTTTCGATATCATAACGCAAGTGTATGGCGACGAAGAAATGCTTTAAAGCCAACTCAAAGTCACCGTTGTCGAAAGCTTTCACCGCCTCACGGTATTCTATGTCCGCTCTTGAGTTTTTTATGGCGTTGTTTATTGTCTGCTGGTTATTATACTGTTTTGAGAACTCCTTGACTTCCGAGCGTACGAATATGTCACGGGCGTGGATAGGTTCCTTCAGCGTAATGCCTTCCAGCGAACGACATCTTGACAAGGCCACGTATGTCTGTCCTCCTGCAAACGCCCCGCCTCCCGAAAAGTCTATGATAACGTTGTTGAACGTCAGTCCCTGCGACTTATGTACGGTAATCGCCCATGCAAGACGTATAGGGAACTGTGTGAATGTTCCGAGCTCTTCCTCTTCAATCTTCTGCTCTTTCTCGTTGAAGGTATAACGTATGTTTGCCCATGTCGCAGGCTCTACGTCCCATTGCATTCCGTCTTCTGTCACTATAGATAGCGTATCGCCGGATATAGAGAGTATCGTGCCGAGCGTGCCGTTTACCCATCTGTGTTCCATATCATTCTTTATGAAGATAATCTGCGCCCCTTTCTTTATTTCAAGATTGACGGGTGTGGGCAGCATCGTCTCCGGGAAGTCTCCTTTTATTACTCCTGTGAATGTTGTTATAGTGCCTGGTAGTTTTGCCAGTTCCTTCTGGTTGATAAAGTCTACGGTATCTCGACGTGTGGAGAGGGTTATGGCAAGAGAGCCTTCTTGCCTGGAGTCATGAAGTGACGTCGCGTCGGGTCTCTCCACTCTTGCGTTGATTTTGTTGATGTCCTGCTGTGATGCCGTTGTCTCCCTCACCCTGTCGAGTATGCCTATAAATTCCGAGTCGCTCTGCCTATAGACCTTTGTCAGCTCTATGCTTACGAGACTCATCTCTCCCCATACTCTCGCATTGAAGAAATACGCAGAGGAATAGAACGGCTTTAGCAGTTTTCGGTCTTCTTCCTTCAATACGGGTTCAAGCTGGAACACGTCACCAACGAGAAGCAGTTGCTTTCCTCCGAACGGCTGACGCATATTCTTTGAGTATACTCTCAGCACCTTGTCAATGAAGTCAATGATGTCTGCCCTCACCATTGATATCTCGTCAATGATTACAAGCTCTATTTCGCGTATAATCTTTATCTTCTCACTATTGTATTTCAGTGTGTTGCGTATATTCCTTATGGAATACTGCATATCGTTGGGTATGAGTGGATGAAACGGTATCTTGAAGAAGGAGTGTAGCGTCTGTCCTCCTGCATTGATTGCCGCTATTCCTGTCGGTGCGAGAATGACGTGCTTCTTTTTCACCGTCTGGTCGATGTATCTGAGGAAAGTTGATTTTCCCGTTCCAGCCTTTCCTGTCAGGAATAAAGAGTTTCGGGTACACTCAATGATGTTGAGTGCATCCTGGAACTGCTGGTTAGTCATGTCTATCTCTTGCAAAACTTTATTCCTTTATATTAGGGTTCTGTTTGTTAAAACACTATTTTCGATTATCACCGTCGTACCTCATTATGTCTTGAGTTACATGTTGTCGTCTTTATGAATTATGGTAAAGCTGTCTTTTTGTTCACCTAAATCCGTATGTTTACCGTTGTTACAGGTCTTCGAGGTTTACCGGCTCTTCCTTATTTTTCTTGCTGTTGAGGATATTGTTCAGTATTCCTCCCTCCTCACCATCTTCGTCTAGTTCAACAGCCTCTTCATCAATGATGTCCAAGCTGTCAACATCGAGCGTATCTTTCGGACGGTCGTAGTAGCTCTCACAGTTGTAGTCACCGTAGTTGATGTCCGGGTCGTCGGGCTTCTTGAATCGTGCATGGTATTTCTTCAGTGCCGGGTCGTCGAATACCGCCTGTATGAAATATCCGCATATCGGCAGTGCCGTCCTTGAGCCTTGACCTAAAGCTCCGGTGCGGAAATGTATGCATCTGTACTCTCCTCCCACCCATGCTCCTACGACGAGCTTTGGCGAAATGCCTACGAACCATGCGTCGGAATGGTTGTTCGACGTTCCTGTCTTTCCTCCGAAGTCTGTATCTGCCGCTTTTCCTACATATCCCCAAAGTGACTGGCTTGTGCCTCCAGGTTCTCTCATTCCTCCCATAAGCATCTGTTGCATGAAGAACGCAGAACGGTAAGGTATAACCTGTTTCTCTTCATCCGGTGCGCGGTATATCTCTCTTCCGTCACGGTCGACAATGCGTGTCACGAGTATCGCCTCACGGTATTTTCCGTTGTCAGCTACGGTGCAGTATGAGTTAACGAGTTCGAGAAGGTTGACATCGCTTGATCCGAGAGCGAGTGAAGGAGTCTCGTCAAGTTTGGATTTTATGCCCATATCGTGTGCCGTCTGTGCCACGTTGCGTATTCCCATCTCCTGTCCGAGGCGTACAGCAACGGAGTTGATGCTTCGTGCGAATGCTGACTTCAACGGCATTGTGTCACCGGTAAAATATCCGTTTGCATTTGTCGGAGCCCATGTCACCTCTTTCTTTTTCTTGCTGTCGTACACCTTCATGGCGAAATATTCGTCACAGCGTTTGTCACATGGGGTAAGTCCTTGGTTCATGCCCTCGGTATATACGAAGAGTTTGAATGTTGAGCCAGGTTGCCTCATTGCCGTTACCTTGTCATACTTCCAATGTTCGAAGTCTATGTCACCGACCCATGCCTTGACATGGCCTGTCTCCGGCTCCATAGCGACAAAGCCGCAGTGCATGTAGCTTACCATATAACGTATGCTGTCCATGGTGGACATCTCCATCTCCACGGTACCTTTCTCATAGTCGAACACGTTGACTTTATGCGGTTTGTTGAGATAGTAGTTTATAGAGTCTGCGTTGTCATTATATTTCGCTGCCAATGCTTTATAGCATGGCTGTTCCTTTGCTATGCCTTCTATGAATCCTTCTATCTCCTTATGGTTTTCGTCTTGCCAAGGATGTGTCGAGCCCCAGTGGTTCTTGAAGTTTTTCTGCACTTGCTGCATCTGTTTCCTTGCCGCTTCCTCAGCATATTTCTGCATTTTAGTGTCGAGTGTAGTGTATATCTTCAAGCCGTCGGTATAGAGGTCTATCTGCTCCTCTTCACACCAGTCTTTCAGATATTTCGCCACCGCGTTACGGAAATACTGAGCCTTGCCGTCGTAGTTCTTTTCCACGCTGTATTCCAACTGGATAGGTATGTTCTTCACACTGTCGCATTGCTGTCGGGAGAGGTCGTTATGTGTCACCATGTTCTCGAGCACCTGGTTACGCCTGACGAGAGAGTTTTCAGGGTTTATCAGCGGGTTGTAGTACGTTGTTGCTTTGAGCATTCCCACGAGAACGGCAGCTTCTTCAATCTTCAGTTTCTTCGGGGTGGTATTGAAATATGTTTTTGCAGCAGTCTTTATGCCATATGCGTTTGATCCGAAGTCCACAGTGTTGGCATACATGTTGATGATCTGCTTCTTGTCATAGCATATCTCAAGCTTTATTGCAAGAATCCATTCTTTCGATTTCATTACGAGCATCTTCACTCCGGGAATATGTCCGAGGAGTCCAGTGCTGTAGTTCGTGCGCATACGGAACATGTTCTTCGCCAACTGTTGCGTTATCGTTGAGGCTCCTCGTCCTCCCTTTCCTGTGGCAGCATCTTTCGCCGCACCGAACAGTCCTATAGGGTCTATGCCGTAGTGTTTGTAGAAGCGTTCGTCCTCTGTGTCTATCAGCGCACGCCAAAAGAATGGCGAAACGTCTTCATAGTCTACCGGTGTCCTGTTCTCGCTGAAGAATTTTCCTATCAGCACGCCATCTTCGGAGTATATTTCCGACGCTTCGTTGGTATTAGGCTCCTGTATTTCTGCAAACCCCGGTGACTTACCGAAGAGCCACAGGAAGTTTATGTCTACTGCCCCGAGATACACTACAAGTGCCACAACGGCTGTTGCAAATGCCAGAAATGACTTAACATACCATTTCTTTCCCTTATACAGTGATATATACCTCCTGTATGCTTTCTTTGTAAAATCCCATGTTTTCTTCAAAAAACACTTTACCTTTTCCATAAGTAATTTTCTTTGCGGCGCTTATAGCACATATCGTCTTAAGCCTTTCGTTTCGCTTCTTCCTTCGTGCTGCTTTGTGCCAAAGTATTGTTTGTCGTGGTGTTCGCTTCAGTATGCCGTTAATGACATTCTGTAAAAAAATATATGCAAAGATAGTTATTTTCTTTGTAAAAGAAGGAACTTGTCAATATATTTTATGATTTCTTTAATGTCAGTAGGATTAAACCACATTATTTCCTTGTCGCGTTTGAACCATGTTTCCTGTTTGCGCATATACCTTCTGGTGTTTGACTGTATTCGTCTTATGGCTTCTTCAAGTGTTGTCTCACCGTCAAAATAGTCGAACATTTCTTTATAGCCAACGGTATTGAGAGAGTTCAAATGACGTAGATGAAAGACGTTGCGTGCCTCTTCTATAAGTCCTTGACTTATCATATCTTCCACACGTTTGTTTATCCGTTCATAGAGTATTATCCTGTCACGTGTCAGGCCTATTTTAACAATATTGAACGGACGTGTCTTTTTCTCTTTCTTCAGGAATGTAGAATATGGTTTGGAGGTCTGTCGGCATATTTCCAAGGCATGAAGTACACGGCGTGGGTTTTTCTTGTCGACAACGGCGTAATAGTCAGGGTCAAGACATTGCAGTTCGTCAAGGAGAGCATCCAGTCCTTCGGCTGCAAGTTGTCTCTTAAGCTCTTCCCTTATGTCGTCACGCACGGTGGGCAGTTCGTCTATTCCGTTGCATACAGCGTCAATATACATCATTGAGCCCCCTGTGAGCAGGAAGACTTCCCTGTCACTCTCTTCTATCATACGGCATACCTGCTCTTCGTATAGTGACGCGGAGAAATATGTTTCCAATGCAAGCGTACCGACAAAGTAATGCCGCACCCTCTGTTGTTGCTCAACAGTTGGTGCGGCTGTACCTATCGGTATCTCACGGAATATTTGCCGTGAGTCACAGTTTATTATCTCGCATCCGAAATGTTCGGCAATTGTGAGACAAAGCTCTGTCTTGCCGACACCTGTAGGACCTGTTATGACGATCAGTGTCTTCTCCATTCTTCGACGTGCGTCTGCTGTTTTTCTGTGTGTACGGTCATAACCCGCTTGTTATGCTACGGGACTTTTCTTGTTAGCTCAACGTTCCGCCAGAGGGGAAGTCCCCACCGCTTAACGTATTATGCCTCTTTCCGAGTTCTCCACGAAGTCAATGACATACTGTATCTCCGGAGTCACGTCAAGATTAGCCTTTATCTCTTCTATGCCCTCTTTCATGAGCCCTTTAGAATAGAGCAGCCTATACGCCTCCCTGATGTTAGTTATTGTCTCGTTAGAGAATCCCCTTCTCCTGAGTCCTACGAGGTTAAGCCCTGCAAAGCGTATCGGTTCTTTGCCGCAGATGACATAAGGCGGTATGTCCTGACTTGTGCGGCTACCTCCTTGCACCATGACATATCCTCCCACATGGCAGAACTGATGTATGAGCACTTCCGCCGATATTATGGCGCAGTCGTCTACGGTCACCTCTCCTGCAAATTTTGTAGAGTTTCCTATGATGCAGTAATTACCTATCACACAGTCGTGTGCTATGTGCATATTCTCCATGAGAAGGTTGTTGGAGCCTACCTTTGTAGTACCTTTGCTTGCTGTACCTCTTGATATGGTGACGTTCTCACGTATTGAGTTGTTGTCTCCTATCTCGCAGATTGTCTCCTCACCTCTGAACTTCAAGTCCTGTGGTTTTGTTGAAATGCTTGCCCCCGGAAATATCTCGTTTCCCGAACCCATTCTCGTGCCTTTGTTCAGCGTCACTGAATTCTGCATGACGTTATTGTCGCCTATTACTACGTCAGCGTCGATATAACAGAATGGCCCGATGATATTGTTGTCGCCCAGCTTTGCGTCTGGATGGACGAAAGCCATGGGACTTATTTGATTTGCCATAAGAAAATGTTTTACGCAGAAGTATGAATCCTTCTGCCAAAGGTTTATGAATAACGTTTATTTACTGACAGGTGGTTTCTTTAGAACAGCTTTGCCTGACAGTTTATTTTCAGACAGCTGCGCCTGCTACTATCCCACCCTATTTGTTCTTTACTATCTGTGCGGTGAATGTCGCCTCACTGACGACCTTGTCGCCTACGAACATATACCCTTTCATGGACGATATTCCGTGACGTACAGGAGCGAGAAGCTCTACTCTGAAGAGCAGTGTGTCCCCCGGCACAACCTTTTGTTTGAATTTCACGTCGTTGATAGCGAGGAAATATGTTGACCATCTTTCCGGCTCTTCAAGTGTGTTGAGTATGAGCAGTCCTCCACATTGCGCCATAGCTTCTATCTGGAGCACTCCCGGCATTACCGGTTCCTGTGGGAAATGTCCTTGGAAGAACGGCTCGTTTGATGTTATGTTCTTCAGTCCTACTATTGATGTCGGTCCGAGTTCTATCACTTTGTCTACGAGCTGCATAGGATATCGGTGTGGAAGTAGTTCCCTTATTCTTTTGACATCCATGACAGGTTCCTGTGTAGGGTCGTAGATAGGTGCCTGCACCTCATGTTTCTTGATTTCTTTTCTCATGAGGCGTGCAAACTTGTTGTTTATCGTATGTCCCGGACGTGTTGCCACTATGCGTCCCTTGATAGGTTTTCCTATCAGTGCCATGTCGCCAATTATATCGAGCAGTTTATGACGCGTACATTCGTTGTCCCATACGAGTGGTCGGTGTTGTATATATCCCAGTTTTGTAGCGTCAATGCGTGGTACTCTGAGGGTGTCGCAGAGCATGTCTACCTGCTCCTGGTTCTGTTCCCTTTCATATATGACGATAGCGTTGTCGAGGTCACCGCCCTTAATGAGGTTAGCCTGAAGGAGGGGGAATATGTCGCGCACGAAGACGAAAGTCCTTGCTGCTGAAATCTCCTTATCATAGTTTTCCATATTGTCGAGTGTGGCAAACTGTGAGCTGATGAATTTTGACTCGAAGGAGCACATGGCAGTTATGGAGAACTGCTCGTCAGGTAGTATGGTGATGCATGACCCAGTCTTTTCGTCCTTCACCTCTATTTTCTTGCGAATGATGTAGTAGTCCTTCGGCGCATTCTGTTCTTCTGTTCCTACGCTGTGTATTTTATCTACGTAAGGTGCCGCCGAACCGTCAAGTATAGGAAACTCCGGTCCGTTGACCTGAATGAGACAGTTATCTATTCCCAGCGCGTAAAGTGCTGACAATGCATGTTCTATTGTAGAGACTTTCGCGTCTCCTTTTGCCACTACGGTACCTCTCTGTGTATCTACGACACGTTCAGCTATTGCTTCAATGACAGGTTCTCCTTCAAGGTCTATACGCTGTATTCTATAGCCGGTATTCTCCGGTGCTGGATTGAATGTCACGGTGAGGTTCAATCCCGTATGCAATCCTTTTCCACAAAGTGAGAAGCTGCCTTTCAGTGTTTTCTGCTTTGACATTGTATTTCCTTTTTTTATAGCTGCCTGACGGTGTTGTTGCCTTCAGGAGTTTTGTTATTTTTTTGTGGGGTGAATTTACTGTATTTTCCCCTTCAGTTCGTCTATTTCCTTTTTCATCTCGTCAAGACGTTTGTACATGTCGGGTAGTCTTCGGAATATAGCCTGTGAGCGGAAATATGGTTTCATCTCCATAGGCGGTGTACCTATGAGCTGCTGGTTGTCTTTTATTGAGCTTGGCACGCCCGACTGTGCTCCGAGCATTACCTTGTTTCCTATCGTGATATGTCCGGCTACACCTACCTGTCCTCCGAACATACACCATTCACCTACCTTTGTAGAGCCAGCGATACCTACCTGGCTTGACATTACGGTATGCGAGCCTATGTCAGTGTTATGGGCTATCTGTACGAGGTTGTCGAGTTTTACGCCTTTTCTCACGAAAGTAGACCCCATTGTAGAACGGTCGACACAGGTGTTTGCTCCTATCTCCACGTTGTCCTCAATTGTCACGATGCCTATCTGCGGTATTTTCTCATAACCCTTCTCTGTAGGTGCGAATCCGAAGCCGTCAGCTCCTATCACGCATCCGGCATGTAGTATGCAGTTTTTGCCCACCTTACATCCGTGGTATATTACTGCATTGCTGTATATCTCTGTATCTTCGCCGACAGTAGCGTTTTCGCCTATTGTGACGTGCGGGTGTATCACACAACCGTCACCTATGACGGCGTTTGCCGCAATAGCCACGAAAGGTCCTATGTAACAGTTTTCTCCTACTTTTGCCGTAGGATCTATGAACGCCAAAGAGCTTATGCCTTTCTTTTTCGGTTTCATAGACTCATAAAGCTGTAGCAGTTTTGCTACTGCATCGTATGCGCTTTTCACACGTATCAGCGTGCATTTTACTTCTTTCTCAAGCTTTAAGGCTTCGTCGATGAGTACTATTGACGACTCTGTCTCGTAAACATAGTTTATGTATTTGCTGTTAGAAAGAAATGATATTGCTCCAGGTTTCCCCTCTTCGATTTTCGCGAAGGTTCTTACCGAGGCGTTTTCATCACCCTCGACACGTCCCTGTATAAATTCTGCTATCTGTTTTGCTGTAAATTCCATTTTCTTCGGATAGGGTGTGATATAAGGATTATTTGAATGTTTTTTTTCTTGGTGTATTCTGCCTTACGGAACACATAATTCTGTGCAAATATACTGCTTTTTTTTTTACTATGCAAAAATCATTACGTTTTTATTACGTTTTCGTATGTTTTCACAATTCTGCAGGTCATACTCTCTGGTAAGACAGATGATATTTGGGATGTTGCTCACGTAACAGCGCAGTGTTGAGCAGTTCTGATGCTTGGCAGATGTCCTGCGTTGTACCGTCGGTCATGAGCACTCTGATGCTGTCTCCGTATATGTCGTACATGTTCTTCTTTACCGTGCTTATGCCGTAGAGGTATGCCGTTTCCTCATAAGACATCCCCAGTTTCTCAGCTATGTGGTGTCGTATTTCCGTAACTCTTTCTCCAGGCACTGGAAGGTCAGAAAATTCTGATTTGAATATGCGTCTGTTTATCAGGTTTCCCGCCAGTATCTTCATCACCTTGTCGTCGTCGTTCTCCCACACCTTTACAGCCGACCATATGTCGCTGTCGTCGAGGCGTGCATATTGGCGTAGGGTCTCGTCGTCGTTGTCGAACATGTCCTTTCCGACATCGTTGTACAGGAAGAAGCGTAACGCCGGCGGTGCGAAGACCTCTTTTCCCGTCAAGGCGAGGTCTTTGGCACGCCTTAGGAGGTTTACAAGCATTTTCTCACATGCTATGACCGTCCTGTGCAGATATACCTGCCAGTACATGGAACGCCGTGACGTGAGGTAGTTCTCTATGGAGTAACGTCCCTTATGCTCTATTACGAGTTCATCGTCAGCCACGTTAAGCATTTTGAGTATTCTCGCACATCCCACGGTACCTTCCTGCACTCCTGTGAAGAAAGAGTCGCGGCAGAGGTAGTCAAGGCGGTCCATGTCGAGCTGCGAGGAGATAATCTGGTGAAGGAAATGCTTCGGGTATTTGTCCTTGAAAATCATCAGTGCCAGGTTCAGCTGTCCTCCCAGGTCGTTGTTTATACTCTGCATCATGCGCAGTGAAATTTCCTCATGCGTGATGTCCTTCACCAAGGTGTTCTCCAATACGTGTGAGAACGGTCCATGACCTATGTCGTGCATAAGGATAGCCGCCTCCACGGCTTCCGCTTCCGAGTCGAAGATAAAGATGCCTTTCTGGCTTAGTGTCAGCAGTGCTTCTGTCGTGAGGTAATACGCTCCGAGCGAATGCTGGAATCGCGTATGCTGCGCCCCCGGGTAGACGAAGCTCGACATTCCCAGTTGCTTTATCCTTGTGAGGCGTTGCATGAGCGGATGCCGCACTATGTCAAGCAGCAGTCCTCGGGGTATTTTTATGAAGCCGTGAACCGGGTCGTTGATAATCTTCATGTTTTAAGGTTGGTTCTTGTCATGCTTTCAGCAGTAAAGAGTGTGTCTGGCGGCAGTTCCTATGCCGGGTAAAAAAGTCAATGGGGGTAAGGCGTCATGTACTGTAAGCTGTCGTTGCCCGTACATAGCGTCTTACCCCCATTACTGTTATTTCTCAAGTATTTGCGCCATTTGCTGCTGCAGTTCCTTTGCTTTCTCTCCTGCCACAGAAGCAAAGTCTTCACCTTGTGAGGCGTATATTATGCCACGGCTGCTGTTTACGAGGAGTCCGCAGTCCTCGGTCATTCCGTATTGGCATACCGTCTCGAGTGAGCCGCCTTGCGCTCCTACGCCAGGCACGAGAAGGAACGCCTTTGGTGCCACGTTGCGTATGTCTTTGAACATCTCTCCGCGTGTTGCTCCAACGACATACATCATGTTCTCGTCGTTGCCCCAAGCCTGTGAACGCCTTATCACCTTTTCAAAAAGTCTCTCTCCCTCCTTGTCCTCTGTGAGCTGGAAGTCAAAGGATCCTTTGTTGCTTGTCAGGGCAAGCAGTATGACCCATTTACCCTCGTAGCCCTCCAGGAACGGTGTCACGCTGTCCTCGCCCATATATGGCGCTACGGTCAGTGCATCGACATCATATTCTCCGAAGAAGGTCCTGGCGTACATCTTGCTGGTGTTGCCAATGTCTCCACGCTTTGCGTCAGCTATAACGAACTGCTCCGGGTATTTCTCTTTGAGATATGCCACGGTTTTCTCAAAAGCCTTCATTCCCTTCACTCCGTATGCCTCATAGAATGCGAGGTTCGGTTTATATGCCACACAGTATGGTGCTGTGGCGTCAATGACTGCCTTGTTGAATGCGAAGATAGGGTCTTCTTCCTTGAGCAGGTGCTCAGGAATTTTGTTTAAGTCAACATCAAGTCCTACGCAGAGGAAACTTTTCTTGCGGCGTATCTCGCCAACTAATTGCTCTCTGTTCATCGTTTTAGAATAGTGTATCTTATTATTCGGTAAATACGTGTCAAAAGAATTATCATCAGTGCCGAGGCAATGAGCCGTGACAGGTGTGTGTCAAAGAACAAGCGAGACAAGAACCAGCTCCCGACGCAAATGACGGCGAAGGCTACTTCGTTTATAAATCTCAACTTCTCACGTGGAGTGCCGTAGAACGGTATTTTCCATTCGTGTATTACATCATTCCAAAATCCCATAATGCTTCGTTTTAATTTATATTGTCTGTTGCAATGTTTCTCTGCAATGTTTTTTTTGCAATGTGTCTGGCTTTGCCCGTCAACATTCTGCCCCGTCAGCATCCTTACAGTTCCGCCTCCTTCATACGTTCTGCATTTTCAGCTACCGTGAGTGCGTCGATCATATCCTGTATGTTTCCTCCGAGGAAGCCAGAGAGGTCATGTGTCGTGAACCCGATGCGGTGGTCAGTGACGCGTCCCTGTGGGAAGTTATACGTCCTGATTTTCGCTGAGCGGTCGCCGGTAGATACGAGGCTTTTTCTTCGGCTTGCTATGTCGTCGAGGTATTTCTGGTGTTCCTTATCATAAATATATGTACGCAGTCGTGACAACGCCCTTTCCTTGTTCTTCGGCTGGTCGCGCGTCTCAGTACACTCTATGAGTATTTCCTCCACCTCTCCGGTGTTCGGGTTTTTCCACATATAGCGTGCTCTTACTCCCGACTCCACCTTGTTGACGTTCTGACCTCCGGCACCTGACGAGCGGAAGGTGTCCCATTTTATCTCTCCCTCGTTGATCTGCACGTCGAAAGCTTCAGCCTCAGGCAGCACGGCTACTGTCGCAGCAGATGTCTGCATACGTCCGTTCGACTCTGTCACGGGGACACGCTGTACTCGGTGTACTCCCGACTCATATTTCAACACCCCATAGACATCCTCTCCGCTGACGGCGAAGTCTATCTCCTTATATCCTCCTACGGCACCTTCCGAGATGTCTGTTACCGACAGTGTCCAGCCACGTGACTCGCAGAACGCCTTGTACATTTTGAAGAGATCTCCTGCGAAGAGGCACGCCTCGTCACCTCCTGTTCCTGCCCTTATCTCCATCTGCACGTTCTTTGCGTCCTCAGGGTCTTTTGGTATGAGAGCTATCTTTATGTCCTCTTCGAGTCTCGGCTGTCTCTCTTCGTTCTCAGAGAGCTGTTCGCGTGCCATTTCCTTCATGTCCGGGTCTGTCTCGTTCATGATGATGTCCTTAGCTTCTTTTATGGCTTCAAGACAGTCGATATATTTTTTTCTCAGTTTTGTTATGCCCTCCAGGTCCTTATATTCCTTGGTGAGCTTTACGTAGCGTTGCTGGTCAGCTATTACGGCAGGGTCTGTTATTAGTGTCGCTACTTCTTCGTAGCGTGCCTCAAGACCGTCGAGTTTCTGTAGAATGCTATTGTTGTCCATGTATTGCTGGCGGGTGTTGAGTTGTCTTGCCCGCTGAAAAAAATAATATTTTGTGTGGGTACGTTGCGCCCCGGCTTCCGTCAGGCGCATGAACGTCCAGAGCTTTCCCTCTGGAGCATGTCAGTCCTTAATATTCGAATACTCCGTATTCCGACTTTATCGTCAGCGATTTCTTTCCCTCTTCAATATGTCCTATGACCTGTGCGTCGATATTGAACGATCGGCTTGTCTCTATGACTTTCTGCGCCATTTCCGGACGTACGTATATCTCCATGCGGTGTCCCATGTTGAACACCTGGTACATCTCCCTCCAGTCGGTGTCAGAACATTCGTGAATAGCCTTGAAGAGCGGAGGGACTGGGAACATGTTGTCCTTTACGACTTTGCAGTTGTCCGAAACGAAATGCAGCACCTTTGTCTGTGCGCCTCCGGTACAGTGTACCATGCCATGTATCTCCGGACGCATTTCGTCGAGAATGCGTTTTATTACGGGAGCGTAGGTCCTTGTAGGCGAGAGGACCAGTTTTCCTGCGTTGAGCGGTGAGCCTTCCACGCTGTCGGTGAGGGCATAACGCCCGCTGTACACCAGTTCTTCCGGCACGGCGTGGTCGAAGCTCTCCGGATATTTCGCTGCGAGATATTTCGCGAAGACATCATGACGTGCTGATGTCAGCCCGTTGCTTCCCATTCCTCCGTTATACTGCTTCTCGTATGTTGCCTGTCCGGTTGATGACAGTCCTACTATCACGTCTCCCGGACGTATGTTGGCGTTGTCAATGACGTCTTTCCTCTTCATGCGGCATGTCACGGTAGAGTCGACGATGATGGTCCTTACAAGGTCACCGACATCTGCTGTCTCGCCACCGGTAGGATATATCCCCACTCCCATTTCCCTCATTTCGGCGAGGAGTTCGTCTGTTCCGTTTATTATGGCTGAAATCACCTCACCGGGTACGAGCATCTTGTTTCGTCCTATCGTGCTTGACACGAGGATATTGTCTACCGCTCCTACACAGAGCAGGTCGTCGGTATTCATGACAATGGCGTCCTGAGCTATCCCTTTCCAGATGTCGAGGTCTCCGGTCTCTTTCCAGTACATATACGCCAGGCTCGACTTTGTCCCGGCACCGTCGGCGTGCATGATGTTGCAGTATTCCGGGTCGCCTCCGAGAATGTCAGGTATTATCTTGCAGAAAGCCTGAGGAAAGAGCCCCTTGTCAATGTTCTTGATAGCGTTATGCACATCCTCCTTAGCTGCCGAAACACCTCGCAGCATATATCTGTTGTCTTTCATTTCACTCTTTTTAGGTGGGTTCAAAAAAATTAATATTTTCCCTCATTGCCTCCAGAATTCCCATGAGGCATAGGCCTGCAGGAGGAGCATCTCAAGTCCGTTCTTCACTTCCGCTCCGCGCTCCCTTCCTTTCTTCATGAAGAGCGTCTCGTCAGGATTATATATGAGGTCGTAGAGCAGTGTTCTGCTGTCCATGGCGTCGTAGGGCAGAGGAGGGCATTCCTCTGTCTTGGGGTACATGCCAACAGGCGTGCAGTTGACAATGACGTTGTATTCCTCCACCACTTCCGCCGTAACCTGTTCATATTGTATGGTGTCCGAACGTTCGAAGCGGCTCACCTTCACTGTCTCCAAGCCGAGTTTGCGCAGTGAGTACTCTATGGCTTTCGAGGCGCCTCCCGTACCGAGTATGAGTGCTTTCTTATGATGTTCCATAAGGAGCGGCTCAATGGATTGCGTGAAACCTATGACGTCGCTGTTATATCCCGTGAGGTGCAGGTCGTTGCCCTGATGCCTTACAGCCACGACATTCACCGCTCCTATAGCCCTTGCCTCTTCGCTGACCTCGTCAAGATAAGCTATCACCTTCTGCTTGTAGGGTATGGTGACGTTCAAGCCCTTCAGCTCCGGATTGGACGCCAGGATTTCCGGCAGGCTTTCTATCTGTGGCAGTTCGTATTTCTCGTATATGGCGTCGATCTTCTCGTTGCGGAACTTCTCGTTGAAGAACCCCGGTGAGAAGGAGTGGCCTAACGGGCATCCTATTATTCCGTATTTGTCCATTAATATAATAAGGTGTAAGTGGCGTTATTGTTCCGTAGATGTACTCTCTTCTGGGTCTGGCGTTCAGTGGAGGTGTCAATGCCTCGTGCCGTAATTATTTTCTGTTCTTGAGATATTCGGTGACGTTTTTCTCTATGCGTGCGTTTATGTCGTCAACGTCTGCGGCTTTGTCGAATGACTCGCCTGTGATATGCTCATACAGCTCGATATATCTCTCTGACACGCTGTCGGCATATTCGTCGGTAATCTCCGGCATTGTTTGTCCCGGCTCGTTCATGAAGTCATGGTCTATGAGCCATTGGCGTACGAACTCTTTCGAGAGTTGTCTCTGCGGCTCGCCCTTCTCGAATTTCTCTTCATAGCCCTCGGCATAGAAATAGCGTGAAGAGTCCGGTGTGTGTATCTCGTCAATGAGGTAGACCTTTCCGTCGCGTTTTCCGAATTCGTATTTCGTGTCTACGAGTATGAGTCCCTGCTTTGCTGCAATCTCCTGTCCGCGTGCGAAGAGCTTGCGTGTATAGTCCTCCATGACCTCATAGTCTTCCTTCGACACTATTCCCTGAGCTATGATTTCCTCTTTCGAGATATTCATGTCGTGTCCCTCTTCTGCCTTTGTCGTCGGAGTGATGATAGGCTCGGGGAACCTCTCGTTTTCACGCATGCCTTCCGGCAGTTTCACTCCACATATCTCCCTGACACCTTTCTTATAGTCTCTCCATGCCGAGCCTGTCAGTATTCCGCGTATGATCATCTCCACGCGGAAGCCTTCACAGGCTACTCCTACCGTCACCTGCGGGTCAGGAGTGGCGAGTTTCCAGTTAGGGCATATATCGCTTGTCGCGTCGAGCATCTTCGCCGCAATCTGGTTCAGTACCTGCCCTTTGAACGGAATGCCTTTCGGCAGTATCACGTCAAATGCCGAGATACGGTCTGTGGCAACCATCACAAGGATGTCGTTGCCGATATTGTACACATCGCGTACCTTTCCGTGGTAAACGCTTGTCTGTCCCTCAAAGTGGAACTCAGTTTTCGTCAGTGCTTTCATTATTGTACGTGTCAAATGCTTTAACTATTTTTGTAACGAGTTTGTGCCTTACAATGTCCTTTTCGTCCATGGCTACGAATGAGATGCCCTCCACTCCGTTGAGTATCTTCAGTGCTTCGCCGAGTCCTGAGCGGGTATTTTTCGGAAGGTCTATCTGCGTCATGTCTCCTGTTACGATCATCTTTGTGTTCCACCCCATTCGTGTGAGGAACATCTTTATCTGTGCCGTAGTAGTGTTCTGCGCTTCGTCGAGTATGACAATGGCGTCGTTCAGCGTCCTTCCCCTCATGAACGCCAGTGGTGCTATCTGTATGATGTGTTTCTCCATCATGTCCTGAAGCTTCACGGCAGGTATCATGTCCTCCAGGGCGTCATAGAGCGGCTGGAGGTAAGGATCGATTTTCTCCTTCATGTCTCCCGGCAGGAAGCCGAGCTTTTCACCGGCTTCAACGGCGGGTCGGGAAAGGATGATGCGTTTCACCTGTTTCTCTTTCAGCGCCTTTACGGCGAGAGCTATGGAGAGGTATGTCTTCCCCGTCCCGGCGGGTCCTGTGGCGAACACCATGTCGTCCTTCCCGAAGGCGTCGACAAGACGCTGCTGGTTTGCGGAGCGGCTTTTCACCGGCCTCCCGGAAATGCTGTACACGATGACTCCCTTCACGGCGTCCGCCTTCGTCGTCTTGCCTTTCACTATGTCGAGGATATCCTCTTCCGTCATGCTGTTGTATTTCAGCAGGTGTCTCCTCATCTTCTCTATGTTCTCCTCTATGGCGCACATCTCCTCTTCGTCGCCGAGCAGTCTTATGACGTTGCCCCTTGCGTTTATCCTCAGTTTGGGGTACAGGGATTTGAGCATCTGCAGGTGTGCATTGTTCGCACCGTAGAACATCACCGGATCAACGTCCTCCAGGATAATATGTTTCTCTATCAAGCTTTGTTTTTATTATCGTTTATGACCTTTTCCATGCCTTTCCTTCCTGTTCCGGCAGCCAAAAAGCCGTTGTATGTTAAAAATTTTCTGCAAAATTACAAAAAGGTTTTCACATTCCAATGTTTTTTTATAACTTTGTGCACCAAAAAAAGATTTTTTTCTGATGAAGGTATCTAAAAACATATATTTACAGTCTTTTGGTGTCGTTGTGATTTTACTGGCGCTATACCGTTGTGCGGTGTTGGAACGTGCAGGAGGCGTTACGGAACAAAACACGGCAGACACCACAGCCACAGCGTCTGACACCACAGCGTACGGCAATACTGCCACAGCATCCCATAACACCCTCACCGCTCCACGACAGGCCGACACCATAACCACACGTGACATAACAGGCTATGAGAGAAGTGACATGGCCAGGCATGAGAGACGAGACATGACAGGGCATGAGAAGAGAAAGCCCCTGCCCCACCCTATCTACAGTGTGCCGTCGTTCAAGACCACTTTCCCCGACACCCAGGACGACCATCTCATAGGAGTGAAGAGGTGGGGCGTGAAGGCGGTAGCCGACAGGAGGGAGGCTGAGCGGCGTCTGTCAGAACTGGTGTATATCGGAGCGTCACCGTATTTTCATGTCGAGACGTTACGCCAGTCAATACCTTATCTCGTGCCGCGTGCCGCCATACTTGTCAACGACATAGGGCGGAATTTCTTCGACTCCCTCTACGTCAAAGGCATACCGCTTCACAAGATTATCATAACGAGCGCACTACGCACGAAGGATGATGTGGCGCGTCTTCAGCGTCATAACTTCAACGCCACGGAAAACTCCTGCCACCTTTATGGCACCACCATCGACATCTGTTATAACCGTTACGTCACGGTAAGCAGCCCCGAAGGCCCTCAGCGAAGGAAAGTGCAGAACGACACATTGAAATGGGTGCTCTCCGAGGTGCTCCGCGACCTGCGTGACCGACAGCGGTGCTATGTGAAACATGAGGTAAAGCAGGGGTGTTTCCACATTACGGTGAAAAACTGACGACAGTGGGCAAAGACACCGCTGACGCCACACAAAAAAGAAACATGAACTATGAAACAGAAAGTAATAATATCCACAGATCTTGAGAAGCATCTCTCTGACGCTGTCTCAGCCGTCTCGCCCGACCGTCTCTTTATCCTCTGCGACACTACGACGGTACGCCTGTGCCTGCCTAAGGTTGAAGCATTCGGATGTCTCTCTGGGGCAAAGGTCATCACCATCCCGGAAGGCGACGGCAACAAAAGTCTTGACACTGTGGCGCATGTATGGCGGGAACTGCAGGACGGCGGAGCCTCTCGCCATTCCATGATGGTAAACCTCGGCGGCGGCATGGTGACTGACCTTGGAGGCTTCGTGGCTTCGACATTCAAGAGGGGCATACACTTCATCAATATCCCCACCACTCTGCTCTCGCTCGTCGACGCCTCGGTGGGCGGCAAGACGGGCTTCAACTTCGGGGGGTTGAAAAATGAGATAGGTGTCTTCAACACTGCCGACGTGGTGGTCCTGGACACTTCCTTCCTCGACACCCTTTCCGGCGACGAGATGCGCTCAGGGTATGCCGAAATGCTGAAGCACGGACTCATAAACAGCGACACCTCCATGCTCCGCGAACTCCTCAGCTATGACATTGCAGCTCCCGACCTCACGGCACTCCAGCTCATGGTAGCCGACTCGGTGGCGGTGAAGGAAAGGGTCGTTACCATTGACCCTTACGAGCATGGCATAAGGAAAGCACTGAACCTCGGACATACGGCAGGCCACGCCTTCGAGTCGTTCGCCATGGCCAAAGGACAACGGTCCGACGGCACGAGAAACCCTGGCATAGCGCCCGTGCCTCACGGATATGCCGTGGCATACGGGATAATATGCGAACTCTATCTGGCATGCACCAAGACCGGATTTCCTACGGACATCATGCGCCAGACGGTGAGCTACATACGTGAGCATTACGGCACAATGGCTGTGACATGCGACGACTACCCTACCCTTTACGAACTCATGAGCCACGACAAGAAGAATACGGCAGGAGTGATAAACTTCACGCTGCTTTCGGACACTGGCAAGGTGGAGATAAACCAGACGGCGACACGTGAGGAGATTTATGAGGCTCTCGACTTCTTCCGTGAAGGATAAGAATATTATTTTTCTATGAGACAAGTAAAAGCAAAGAAACAGTTAGGACAACATTTTCTTACTGACCTCGGCATAGCCAAAAGAATTGCCGACACCGTTGACGCATACCCAGACATACCGGTGCTGGAGATAGGTCCGGGAATGGGGGGCATGACACAGTTCCTCAAGGAGAAACCACGACAGTTCAAGGTTGTGGAGATAGACAAGGAGAGCGTGGCATATCTCGCGGAAAGATGGCCCGACTTCGTGCCGCAGGTCGTTGCCGGCGACTTCCTGCGCATGGACCTGCATGAGGTCTTCGGAGGCAGACAGTTCGTCCTTACGGGCAACTATCCCTACGACATCTCCTCACAGATTTTCTTCAAGATGCTCGACAACAAAGACCTTATTCCGTGCTGCACGGGAATGATACAACGGGAGGTAGCGCTGCGCATAGCTTCCGAACCGGGAAACAAGGCTTACGGCATTCTATCCGTACTCATACAGGCATGGTACGACACGGAGTATCTCTTCACGGTAGACGAGACGGTGTTCAACCCTCCGCCAAAGGTGAAATCGGCTGTCATACGAATGACACGTAACGACGTGACAGACCTCGGATGTGACGAAACGCTCTTCAAACGTGTCGTGAAGACGGTATTCAACCAGCGCAGGAAGATGCTGCGCGTTTCGCTGAAGCAGATTTTCAACGGCGAGATGCAAGCCTCACAGGAGTTCTACAGCCATGAGCTGATGACGCAACGCCCGGAACAGCTCTCGGTGTGCCGCTTCGTGGAACTCACCAACCTCGTGGAGGCAGAAATGAAACGTCTGGCAAGATGACAGGAAAAGACAAGCGTTTTCGCGTATGATAAGGATTAACGACGACATAGCAGGCATTACGGAGGAAAGGCTGGAGGAAATGCTGGAACTCATGCCGCCATGGCGCAGGGAGGTGACCTTGCGTTACAAACGCCATGGCTCGCGACGTGAGTCTGCTGCGGCGTTCCTACTCCTACAGGACATGGTGCGTGAGGAGTATGGCATCACGGAGCCTCTCGCCTTTGAGTATGGCGACCTCGGCAAACCTCACCTCATAGGCCATGACGACATTCATTTCAACATGAGCCATTGCAGAAACGCCGTGGCGTGTGCCGTGGCGGAACATCCGGTAGGTATAGACATAGAGTCGCTCGGAAGATACCGCAAGCCTCTCGCTGAATACACCCTCTCGAAGGATGAGTTGCAACAGCTGTCACATGCCGCCTATGAAGGACTCTCTGCCGAAGAGTCGCGCGATGTGGCGTTCGTCACGCTATGGACAAAGAAGGAGGCTCTGCTGAAACTCGTCGGCACGGGAATTGTCTCTGACCTGAAAAACATACTGCAACAACACGACGGCTCCGTGACTTTCGAAACCGTGGTGGACATACCTAAGCGTTATGTCTGTACGGTGGCGTATTATGTATAAAGGTTAACGGAACCAACTTTAAGGTGGCTTCCTTCCAAAACTTTCGGCAGCTGATTATTTTGCTGTAAAGAGAATTTCTTGCAAACATTTTGCGCCATTTATATATAGAAAACTCACTGTTTCAGTACTCGATGACGACTTTTCTGAGCATGAAAACGTCATTTCTGATGAAAAAAACGCCCTTTTTAACACTCTTCGTGACCATAAGAAGAAAAAATGCGACCGTTTTTGACCAAAAATGACCGATGAGAAAGCCATTTTTTCATTTTTAATGGCGAGTTTTCTTCCGAAAAAGTCCGATATAACCGAATTTAACTTGCGTATTCAGCAAACTAAGCTTTTTTAACGCAGGTTTATAAAGGGGTCTATGTGTATGTTTACTTTAATGAGAACATGTAAGTATATGTCATAACGCTTATTAAATACGAAATCAAAATTACGGTAGACAAGGTAGACGCGGTAGATTCTGTTAGTTTCACAAAGTATATAAATGTTAATAGAATGTCTAATTTATAATCTATAATATATATTAATTTTAATATATATTATAGATTATAAATTAGCGCAAAGCCAGCACGTCCTACAACAATAGGTGTCTACCGCGTCTACCGTGTCTACCGTTATTTCATGCGTTTTTATTCGTTTGTCAGTTTCACAACACCCGTCACTTCGTTTCAGTTCTGCGGAGCCGTCATGACATATCGGATATTGTTACACGAAGCCGCTGAGCCATGTACTTCCTGCCGCAATAGCCGTTTCTCCATACGGAGACAGCCGATACGCATTACAGAGAAAGCCGATACGCCGTACGGAGACTGTCTTTTTTTTCATAGGCTTAAAGATATTTTTTTATAGGCATAAAAAATTATTTTTATAGGCATAAAAAAATAT
>CALZUQ010000009.1 GCA_945829425.1 uncultured bacterium
AAAATAACAAATATTATTCTTTAAAATTATAAATATATTATTCTCTAAAAACAAAGGATTATAAGCCAGAACCTCACTTTAGCAGCAGAGACGTGCAGGTTACTGCCCTCTAATCAGAGAGTGTGGGGAGACCTTGGCATTGTCCGGAGGCGTTGCCCCAGGTTACTCAAAGTATAGGCTTCCAGCCTAATCCGTCCACATAGTCCTCAACCGTATAGGTCGAATATTTTCGTACAAAACCTAATGTCGTGGTTGTGGTAAAAAGAGAAGTTAAGGTGTTAAGGTGTTAAGGTGGTAAGGTTTAGTCATGATTTTATGTCCGAACGTATGGGAACGCCAGTCCCAACTACCTCCCAACTACCTCCCAAGTAAGTCCCAAGTACCTCCCAAGTAAGTCCCATTTTTATGCGGACAAGAATGGGAGCTGGAAGGACGCAACGACCTTACCACCTTAACGCCTTAACACCTTAACTTCTCTCATCCCCATGGTGGCAGAACATGTGACACGGTATGTCCAATTCTTTTCTTCAGAAAAAAGGAGCGGCTTTCAATGCCATTTTTGCATGTTTTCTGGCATTCTGTGTGTTATTCCGTGCCCATGGCAATGGCTATGGCAGTATCTTGCGCAACGCCTCAGGCAACCTCTCGTGTTCCACTCCCTGCATCACTATCCTGCCATCGGGCGCAATGAGCACCGTCATAGGCATTGAGACAACGCCGTAGGCCTTGGCTGCGGGGCTGTCAAACATCTTAATGTTCGAGAGGTGCGTCCATTTCAGTTTGCGCGCACTGATGTAGTTCCGCCAGTCCTGCCCGTCTTTGTTGAGCGATATGCCTATCACTGTCAGCGGCTTGTCCTTGTATTCCCTCACCATGTCCTTGATCATCTTCAACTCCCGGCGTGAACTGCTCTCCCAAGTGCTCCAGAAATGCAGCAGCACATAGTTCCCTTTGCCGACATATTCGCTGAGACGGTGGGAGACGCCTGCGGCATCCTGTAGCTCCACGTCGTGGTACATCTGTCCTGGCAGACGTTTCTTCTGTCCCTCATAAAACGCCCATGCTGGCTGCATGGCCACGTGGTCAGAATAGGCATATCCGCGCTTAATCACGCTGTCGAGCATCTCCGGCGGCATCTCCGTACACAGTTCGGGCAGGTAGAAGGCAGGGATGATGTTGTCCTTGTTCTCGGTTATAGCCTCGTACTGTATCTTCCGCACCGAGTCCACCACCGAATTGTATCCCTTTTCGTCAACAATGGTCGGGAAACCGCTGGTAAACGTGGCATATTTCAGCACATCCCGCGCCATGCTGCGTATGCGGCGTTGGTAGGAGAGGAACCGCTTGTTGAGGTCAGAGCCTTCCACCGTGCCGTCGTTCATGTTGAGATGCACGGGCAGGGAGTCGTTTATCACCCACCATATTTCCTTTGCCTTGTCGTCAGAAACCTTTATAAACTGTCCACGTTGCAGGCGTTTTGTGAAAGAGAAGGTGCCGTCCTTCAACTTGCGCACGCTCTCCTCGCTGTAAATCTGTGAAGGTGTCACCGTGACATACCTGCTGCCTTCAGGGCTGACGCCCGTCAGCTGCCACGGGTATGCCTCCCCCAGTTCGCTGATGCGGTAGGCATATTCCTTATACATATTGCGTTCATCAGCTTCTTTCTGCAGGTTAAGTGCAAAGAAATCATGCGACATGACTGTTACGCTGTGTCTCACGCTGTCGGTGTTCGCATACTGTATCTTGTCTGCCAGCACTCCCACCGCCTTTATGAGCCGCAGCGACAGCACCGTGTCCGTGACGTTCTTCTGCCACTGTTGCAGCACACTGCCAACCTGAGAGCCCTGTGTATGCGTCAGTTTACCATTGTAGCCGTGGAGCAGTTTGGCTGCGGTATATACGGCAGCGTTCATCATTCCCAAGTCATTGGCACGCTTGCCCTCCATGAAAATCTTGTCCAGTTCGTCTATCTTGGCAATGAATATGGCGTAATCCAGTTGTTCCGGCTGTGCCGTAGATGCCTTACGCTCTAACTTATTCAATCTGTCGTCATCGTCATAGATAAACTTATAGAACGAGGTGTCATAGTCCCAGTGGTTGCCAGTGAGGGTCATTACGTAGCCGTCAAAGCACCTGTATGGCGTTCCGGCATGGTCATTGAAGCGCGACTCGTTCCATACCAAGGCGTAACACGCACGCACCGTGTCGGGAGAAGCATAGGTAAGGAAACGGTAGTCGGTGCTGTCGTTGATGCTAAAGTTGAAACTCACGCTACGCATGTATGAGTTTGGCCATGTAAAGGTGAGTGCTTTCAACGGCGTCTTGCCGTCAGCATTACGGTGAATGTAACGCGACTGTGCCGTGGAGGCATTGCCGTCGAACGCCTTTTCTAACCTATGTAGCACCTTGGGACGGAACGACGGGTCGTTTATCTCGCCGTCCTTGCAGGTATATTTGAAGTAATACACATAGATGCCCTGTCCGTTATGCTCCGTATAGTGCATCAGTTCCGGAGAGGAACGGAAGGTCTCTATCGCCTTTTCAAGCTTATTACGTTCGACGTTCCGCCATGCGACGGAGGGCAATGCGGCTATAACCGCAGCCATGAGAAGTATAAATCTGCACATAACCCACTTATATTTCTTTCTGTTGGGAGATTGTTCTTGTAGGTGGGTTCTATTAATTCCCACCGTCTTAATGTTAGTAATTATGAGTTGACGTTTTGTCATCTTTCCGTTTCTCTCTGGCGCATACTGCCAGTTTTCTCAGTCACGATGCCCGCATCGCTCCTTCTAAAACTGACACTCTGCTCTCAGAGATAATTCGGAAATCTAACAAAGCGAATTAATAGAACCCACCTACCTTGTGTGCAAGCCTTGCCAGGCGTGCGTCTGATATTACGACCTGCTCTGCCTGAGCCATAGCCACACTGTCAGCGACCTTGTTCAGGCGTGTCTCTATCATGGCAATGGCGTCCTGCAGGTTGTCCTTCGTTGTCAAGGAAGGCTCTTCTGCCTTCTTGCTCGGTGTCTCTTTCTTTGGCATATAGGCGGCTGTCACTTTCTCCTGCGGCACAGGACGTTGGGGCAGAGGGACGTTTTTGGCATCAGGCGTCACATTTTCCGCTTCACGGGGAGTGACGCTTTCCACCGTTGCTACGGGTGGTTTGCCAGACTCTTCGTTGCTAAAGCCTAACCACACAGCCATACACAGCAGCGCAACGACAGATGCTGCTGACGTCCATAACGTCCATGACGTCCGACGCTGCCGCCGGTGACGTTGCGCCATTATGCTGTCAAAGACCGCTGTCTCGTCCTCCGTCAGCCACTGCTCCATCTCGTCCTCACCGTGAACAACATGGCAACGGAGCATCTCTGCCAATGCTTTTTGTTCTTTTGTAGCATCAGGACAGCGGTCTATCATCTCCGCAAGAAGCTTCTCGTCTTGCAGCGAAGTGTCGCCATCAAGATAGCGTTGTGTCAAAGTATTGATGTCATTCATAAGTGACCTCCTTTCTTTAGCATTTCCATAATCTTGTGTCTTGCCCTGCTCAGCATCACGCTTATGGAGCGTGGGGAAAGTCCCGTGATAGCACTTATCTGCTGAATATCCAGTCCTTCCTCGTTCCTTAGCCGCATGAGACGCCGCTCTCCGGCAGTAAGACGGTCCATGGCGTTGTGCAACAGCAGTGCGTTGTCGCTGTCCTCCATCTCTGAGGGGGTGACGGTGGCTGTGGCAGCAACGCCCTTTCCTTCTGCCCTCAGCACCACACAGTTGTCGTGTCGCCACATACTGACACACAGGTTCTTGGCCATTCTGACGGCAAGGGGCATCACCGGCTCTGTGAAATCTATCTTTTCACGCAATAGCCACAGTCTCATCAGCACCTCTTGAGCCACATCTTCTGCCTTGTCAGCATCGCCAAAGAAGTCCAATCCTATGCCAACGAGGCAAGGACGCAACTCTCTGGCGATATGTTCAAAGTCAGATAATCCCATTAATGCATCTTTAAGGTGGGTTCTATTAATTCGCTTTTACAAATTTATGTAAAACGTCAACCCATAATTACTGAATTCTTGACGGTGGGAGACTCGTTCTCCGGACCCACTGACCAAAGGGAAGTAAATCATAGAACCCACCTTAATGGATAATTATGATTACCTTCCCCCCCTAATTGTAAATTATAAATTATTATTTCTTCCTCGGTTTCTTCGTAAACTTATACGCAAGGCTGAACATTACATACCTCGGTATGTAGTTGTACCACGTCTCCGTGCGGCCCTGGGAGTTGACGTTATAGCGTCGGGAGTTGATGTTCTGCAACAGGTCGTACGCCAGCACCTTCGCTGTCAGTGCTCCTTTCAGGAACGAGCGGGACAGCTGTGCGTTCCATACGAGCTCGTCTGTGTTCATCATGCTGCTCTCATAGCCCCGGCGTGAGTACATGGTCATGTCGGTGGCAAAGGTCAGTTTCACCGTGGGGATGGTGTATGTGGCGTTGAAGCCGTACTGTATGTCGTTGACGTCAATGTCTTTTACTATATCGAGCTTGCCCCTTGTGTGGCGTGACGTTATCTTGCCGTTGATGCCGGCAGCAAAGTCTCCCAGTTTATATGTGAGCTTGGCGGAGGCTATAAGGTTTATGTTGTCAACCTTGGAGAGTGGCGATGACATGATGGAAGAGTCGTCACCACTGCCGGAAGAGGTGGTCACCGTGGCGAAATCCACGCTTCTCTCGTACTCCGCCTTGCCGTAAATGTCCATGCGGAGACGCTTTTTCGCATCGAGAGGACGCTGCCATCCGCTGTTGATGAACGCTGTCCAGTTGCCGTCAACGTTGTCGGTCATGCGGGTATATGCACCCGTTGACGCATCGTAGGTGGTGCGGCTGCCCACTGCGTTCTGCTCTATCTGGGTCTCAAAGCCCACATATACACTGCTGCCGAGGGAGTCGTTCCTGAACGTTATGCGCCCTTTGGCGGTGTGGTCGATCCTGTTTTTCAGGTTAGGGTTGCTGATAGTTACTGACAGTGGGTTGGAAGTGTCGCGCAAGGGCATGAGGTTTGCGAAGGAAGTGGGTATCACTCTCGTGTTGTACTCAAACTGAATGGGTCTCTTTGTCTTGCCCCTTGTGCGGAAATATATTCTTGGCTCGAACTCCCTCCATGACCTATGGGCTATGGTGTCGAGCACATTGCCATGGTAGTTCATGCGCTCTGAGGCGAAATAGTAACTCATTGCCATTGAGAATAACATCTTGTCCGTGGCTCTCTGCAATTCCACCTGCGGGCAATGCGTCCGTTTCAACTCGTCGTATGAGCGGCTGTTCTCCGTGTCGTAGGCCTTCATCATGTCCTCTTGCAGTGACGGTAGCCAGCCGGGAGTGTTATAGTCTGACTCTGGAAGACGCTCAAGGTTGAAGCGGTCGTTGTGGTCGCTGCTGTAAGCCTGCATGTATTGGTAGCGCGTACGCAGCGTCCAGTCGTTGGGAAGCTGCAGCATATAACTGAGGCTCGCATCGTAGTCGTAGCCCATGGAGCGCGTATCGCTGAACCTGTTGCGCACTTCCGTCTCACCGGTAGCGGCGTAATACGTCCTGGTGTTGTTGAAAACCTCGCTCGGTTTGGCGCTTCTGTAACTGAGGTCAATGTCAAGCATTAGCAAGTCTCCGCTCTCAAGCCTCCACGTCTTGTACATGTGATGGAAAAGGCTTAAATTCTTTCTTCTTGCCAGTGCGATGTTTTCGTTGTGGTTTGTCAGCGCAGTGGTGTAGGTGGAGTCGTTATTTTCCCCCGTGACTTTGTTGTTGGAATAACGCAAGGAGGTGTACATCCCGATATATTTTTTCCTTATATACAAGCGGTTGGAGGCCGTGAGCCGGAAGTCCTTGTCCATGCTTGCCGACCTGCTGTTGCAGAATATGCTGCCGTTATCAGCAAAAGTCTCTGAGAATCTCACGGTCTCATTGTCTGTATCGCTCCACGTCAGCTTCACGTCAAGGTTCTCGTCAAGGTTCCTGTCCTTGTCCTCGGTGGTGAGGTTCATGCCCGCCTGACGGGTCTTCCTAACTCCGTTGCTCACCTTCTTGGGGTCCCAGTTGCCGTCACTGCCCGGTGTACGCTCCTCGTTGACGTTGTTGGCGTTGCCGTATAGCGACACCCTCGTGTGGTCGTCATAGAACATTCCGAACGCCTTTGCCATCCATCTGTCCTCTGTTCCCGCCCCTGCTTCGGCATTGGCGAGGTATCCTCTGGCGTAATCCCGCTTCAAGGTAACGTCCATTACGTAGTCCTTCTCATCCACCTCCTTACCAAGCATCTTGTTCCTCTCCGTGTCACGATAGAACACTTTGAGGTCTTTCACGGTGAAGTGAGGCAGGTTCTCCAGCATTACCTTGTTGTCACCCTTGAAGAATTCCTTGCCGTTTAGGGTGAGGAAGTCTATCTTCTTGCCGTTGATGTATATGTCTCCGTTGTCTTTCAGTTCCGCTCCCGGCAGCTGACGGATAAGTCCGTCGAGCATAGAGCCTTCGGGTAACTTGAAGGCTGAGGCGTCATAGACGATGGTGTCGCCCTTGTATGCCACCTGAATGCGTGTTCCTTTCACCACCACGCTGTCCAGTTCCATGTCCTTGTACACATCCCTCTGCGTGCGTTTCATCAGTATCTTGGGTATCTTCAACCAGCGGTTGCGCCCCAACTTGGTAATTTCGTAGTCGGTATATTTGTCTTCATACCCTTCGGCGGTGGTTTTGATGATGTATTTCTTCTCAACTCTCGGCACCTTGATTTCGAAGTATGACCACGTCTTCATGTCCTTTGTCTCACACGTCACGGTGTCAACCACGGTGGAGTCGGTGTTCATCAGCGTGACAAACGCCTTGACCTTACCCCTGGTGAAGGTGTCATACACCTCGCCAATGAGTGTGACGGTCTGTTTGCTCTTCTTCTCTTTTTCTGTCTTCTCCGCCGCATTCAATGCGGGAGCTACCATAAGCAGCATGGCGATAATGAGTGTTAGCTGTCGCATTTTCCTTGTTTTTATTACGTTGTTTGGTTATATCACGCATAAAGCAAGACAATGTTAACAACTTTTTTTCTGTCGCCCTGTTCAATGTCCATTGTCCACAAGCCATCACGTTTTTTACGTCACGCATTTTGCGTTGTGCAAATATACTGCTTTTTTTGCGATTGTTTTGCATGGCATTGGGATTATTTAACTTTAGTTATAAGTGACGCCTTTTAAGGCTGTTTTTAAAACCACTCTTTTCAGCAACTCGTTTGTTTTGTTGATTTTGCACAGAGATAGACAAACAATAGGAGAACGATAGGAGAACAATAGGAGAACGATAGGAGAACTTTTTCGACTTGTACGGTTGAGGACTATGTGTACTGATTAGGCTGGAAGCCTATACTTTGAGTAACCAGGGACGAAGTCTCCGGATTACAAGGTCTCGCTTTTCCCGACCAACGACCCTATAACCTCGGTAAACATCATTTCTTCACGCAAAGCCATGCCGCTACGAGTAGAAATATTGCTTTTTTTGGTGTAAAATTGAAGAAAAATGTAACATTTAACAATGATTAACCTAAATGGAGGTAAACAAATTATGTCAATTAATAAATATGTGTTAATTTTGCAGAGGATTTCATTGTTTGATAGAGCAAGAAGCGTGGAAAAATATAAAAATCACGCTTAATGTCCTTGGAACAGTGTACTGTATTGTCAGAAACAATACTATCCAAACAATGGGTTTCTGGGATTATAGAACCCACCTAAATAAATACACGTTTGCATACTTAAATCTTGAATACTGAAAATTCCGCTGTCACTTCATGACTCATAGCGTCATAAACCTTACTGCGGAGGCTATGCCCTCTCCTAAGACCTGCTACACCTTAATAATTAAGGCACGTGACCTTCCCCGTCACTGCGACGTCTCGTCGCACCACCATACGAATTCCCTTAAGAAATTTCTCTATATATTAACTAACTTATAAAATCAAAAAAAACAAACAACATGATGGAAGCAAAGAAAATGTTTTGCAAGGTATGCATGTTGGTGTTCCTCCTCATTGCAGCGCCTGCTGCCGTAATGGCTCAGGTGCAGGTGAGCGGTACTGTTTACGACTCACAGAACGAGCCGATAATCGGTGCTACAATCATTGAGAAGGGCAACGCCAAGAATGCTGCCATCTCCGACATCGATGGTAACTTCAAGCTGAAGGTCGCTGCCGGAAAGAAAATTGTTGTCTCTTACGTCGGTATGGTCACTCAGGAAGTGGCAGCAGGTCAGGACCTGAAGATCGTTCTTCAGGACGACGCCAGCACGATGGAAGAAGTCGTTGTAATCGGTTATACCTCAAAGGCTCGTAAAGACCTTACGGGTTCCGTAGGTTCTGTATCGGGTGCAAAGCTCGCCGTAGTACCGGTAGCTTCTGCAGCTGAGGCGCTGGCAGGTAAGATTGCCGGTGTGCAGGTAACCACTGTCGACGGTCAGCCGGGTGCCGACATTAACATCCGTATCCGTGGTGGTTCGGCTATCTCTGACTCTCAGGACGCTAAGCCTCTCTTCATTGTCGATGGTTTCCAGACAGACAATATCAACGATATCCCTCCGACAGATATCCAGAGCATCGACGTCCTCAAGGACGCTTCCTTGACAGCCGTTTACGGTGCCCGTGGTGGTAACGGTGTTGTTGTCGTGACGACAAAGTCTGCTCAGGCTGGCAAGATCAAGGTTGACTTCAACGCTTACGGACAGCTCTCATGGCTCGCCGGCAAGCAGGAAATGCTCGACACATACGAGTTCGTGAAATACCAGCTCGACGGATGTATCGCTAATAACAGCAAGACAAACAACTTCCGCCGTGACTTCGGTAACCCTAACGACCTTGACATCTACAAGACAAAGACAACCCACGACTGGCAGGACGAGCTGATGGGCTCGGCAGCGCTGACACAGATGTACAACGCTACTGTGCAGGGCGGTAACGACAAGCTCCGCTTCTCTACATCGCTCACACAGCACAACCAGGACGGTATCATCGAGGGCTCTGGCGTTCGTCGTACAAACATGAACACCAAGATCAACGCACAGCTCGCGCCGAACCTCCGCCTCCTCATCAACCCACGTTTCACATACCGTCGTGACCTCGGTGCCGGAGCAAGCGGCATAGGTACAAAGGGACTTATCGGAGTGCTGAACTACCGCCCGACAAACGGTATCCGTGAATTCACCTCACGCGACGAGGAGTGGGAAGACTTCAACGTGGAGCGTTACTGGAAACTCGCCTCTCCGGTTGACGACATCAACCAGAACTACCAGCTCAAGCACGCCTACAGCTTCACAAACCAGGCGAGCCTCACATGGGAGATCATCCCAGGCCTGACATTCAAGACAGACCTCGCACAGTTCTGGTCGTTCACAGACGACAACCGCTTCTATGGATATCTCACAGACACCGCAGCAGGCAACGAGAACATGCCGGTGGCTCAGATAACAAACAAGCACAACTTCAAATACACTTGGACGAACACGGTGAACTACGCCCTCACACTGAAGGACGCTCACAACCTCTCGTTCCTCCTCGGACAGGAAATACAGCACAACCAGACAAAGGAGAACTATCAGTCTTCACGCTACTTCCCACAGTTCATCGAGCCACGCGCAGCGTTGAACAACATGGGTCTCGGTTCTGCCTTCGCTTCAACATCGTCGCTCACTACACCTAACCGTATGGCGTCGTTCTTCGGACAGGCAAACTATAACTTCAAGCACCGCTACCTCCTCTCTGCTACCTTCCGTGCCGACGGTTCAACACGTTTCGCACCGGGCAACCAGTGGGGTTACTTCCCAGCTGTCTCTGGAGCATGGGTGCTCTCTGAGGAGCCATGGTGGAACAAGAACGTCATCGACAACTTCAAGATCCGTGCAGCTTTCGGTCTCTCTGGTAACAACAACATCGGTGACGACCGCTGGCGCTACCAGTACTCTATCAACAGCAGTGGCGGTCCGTCATGGGGCGAGAGCGTGACATCAAAGGACGGTGACAAATACTACGCTTCCGACAACCTCTTCCCTAACACTGACATCAAGTGGGAGACTACCGTAACACGTAACGTCGCTATGGATATCTCTATGTTCAAGGGACGCCTCACAGTGACACCGGAGTTCTACTGGAACACCACACGCGACCTCCTCTACCGCTGCCAGATACCTACCACGACAGGTTACGCTTACCAGTGGCAGAACGTTGGTAAGGTTTCCAACAAGGGTATAGAGCTTACCGTAAACGGTGACATCCTCCGTGGTGCTGACTATGTACTCTCTGCAAACCTCACCATGGGATGGAACAAGACAAAGGTTGAGAAGATCAACGGAACGGACGCTTACATCCCTGGAAAGAAATGGGATTCTGAGGATAACTTCCGCCTCGTAGAGGGTCAGGAGGTAGGTCTCATCTACGGTTACGTATATGACGGCATCTACGGCTTCGACGAGTTCCACCGCGACGGCTTCAGCTATTCTGCAAACGACGAAGAGTATCTTGCTGCTAACCCTGGCGTACAGGACAAACCGACTGTTGAGGGCCTCTTCGGAACAGCCCCAGGCCGCATCAAGCTGAAGGACCTCGACGGCAACGGCAAGATAGACATCAACGACCGTACCGTAATAGGCAACACCAATCCTAAGCTGCAGGGTGGTTTCGGTATCAGCGGAAGCTGGAAGAACTTTGACTTCGTGGCTAACTTCACTTACATGCTCGACTTCGATGTCATCAACGCTACTGCTTACGATCTCTCTTCAGCATGTGGCGCAAGCCAGACAAACCCACGTAACGTACTCTCGAAGTTCGGATATGACAACCGCTGGGTGTACTACGGTGACATCTACAACACCAACGCCGACGGAACACAGTCTATATACAACCTCAACGAGCCGCTACTCAGCAACTCTCAGCACATCGACTACCTCGACGTTTATGAGAGCGTCAATGCTGGCAAGACACTCTGGAACCCACAGGACGTTACAACACGTTATACTCTCTCTAACTTCGTAGAGGACGGCTCATTCCTCCGTCTCAACGACCTTACCATAGGCTACACACTGCCTACATCGTTGACTAAGAAATGGGGTATCTCACGTCTGCGTGTTTACGTGACAGGTTCAAACATCTTCTGCATAACAGGATACTCCGGATATGACCCTGAGGTAGACATTCAGAACGGTCTGACACCTAACGTTGACTACAACCGCTACCCACGTAGCCACAGCTACCTCTTAGGTTTCAACCTCTCTTTCTAATCAATATCATATATATAATTAAGGAGAAACAAACAATGAAAATTAAGCATATCATACTTTGTGGTCTCTCTATGGCATCGCTGACAGCCTGCAACGACTACCTCGATGTTGAAGCGCCCTCGAAGGTTACTGACGAGTACGTCTTCAGCAACACCGCAGAGGCTGACCGTCTGCTCAATGCCGTATATGAGTCTACAATGTCAGGCAATACCTATGGCAATGCCTACCTGACCACATTCAACTTCAACAGCGATGTGGAGTTCGGCACATCATCATCCGAGATACAGAGTGCCAACCACAACGAGTGGAAACTCTTCGACGGTGAGGCGGACGGAAGCAACGTCAAGAGCCTTTGGGACGCTGCCTACGAGACTGTAGAGCGCGCCAACAACTTCGTATGTGCTGCAGAGCAGTCACAGATGTACAAGGACGGCAATGCCGACCTCAACCAGATGATCGGCGAGGCTAAGTGTATCCGCGCCATGAACTATCTCGACCTCGTAATACTCTTCGGCGACGTGCCGTTCACATTCACACGTACTTACGAGCAGGAGTCCCTCATCATGCCTATGGGACAGCGCGACGAGATACTCACAGCTCTCATCAACGACCTCAAGGCGGCAGCACCTAAGATGCGTCTCGCCAAGGAGATAACAGAAGGCGTAGAGCGCTGCTCGAAGGAGTATGCGTGGGCGCTTATCTCACGTATCGCTCTCTTCCGTGGCGGTTACTCTCTCCGTCCGGGTGCTACAGAGACAGAGGTGGGCACTATGCAGCGTCCTAACGACTACAAGGAGTACTACGAGATTGCTCGTACATACGCCGACTCTGTCATCAACGAGTCAGGACACTCTCTGACAAAGGATTATTTCCAGGTGTTCATCGACGAGTGTAACTATAAGGTGAACTCTGCCGACGACGTAATCTTCGAGATTCCTTTCACACTGAACGTAAACGGTAATATAGGTTATATCCACGGTCCGAAGTGTGACCTCTCAAGTGCCGGTGACACCGACCACGCATGGGGACGCACATCTGGTTCGGTAGGCCTGAACTCGTTCTACCGCTATACCTTCGACCCGCAGGACGCACGTCGTGACCTCGTAGGCTACTGGTCATACAACTTCGACGGCACTCCTGTCATTCAGAACACATATACAAACTACTGTCTGAAGTGGTCAAAGTTCTGGGATCAGGGCGCTTCCATGGGCAACACCTCACAGGGCAGTACAGGTATCAACTTCCCGTACATGCGTTATGCTGACGTACTCCTCATGTTTGCTGAGGCAGAGAACGAGCTGAACGGTCCTACGGACGCTGCAAAGGCTGCACTCAAGCAGGTGCGTGAGCGTGCTTTCCGCAACGCTACGAACAAGGCAGAGATGGTTGACGCTTATGTCAACGCTCTCGGATCTAAGGACGCATTCTTCCAGGCTATCGTCGATGAGCGTGCATGGGAGTTCGGCGGTGAGAACATTCGCTGGAAGGACCTCGTACGCTGGAACCTCTACAATAAGGTTATATACAAGCAGTTCTGGAGATACTACGGCGTAGGTTCTGACGACGACAGCTACGACCACGAGGGCTTGTTCTACAAGCTTCCGAAGACTGTCTTCTACAAGGTTCGCAAGCGTTCTGAGTGGAACGAGCTGGTGGCTGCCGATACAGAAGGCAAGTACACTGATGCGGAATATCCTGAGGTTTTCAGATTCCCTAATACTGACGCCAAGCTCGGTGTTATAGAGTTCTACCACTACGACTCCGACACCCTGAAGCTCAACAACCTCTGGGAGGACTGGGGCAACCACACCAAGGAGATGTCTAAGGTGCCTATCACAGGTTCTGACGCTTGGAATACAGCAAACATGTATCAGTGGCTCGACGACAACACAGGTATCGCAAAGGCACCATGCCGTTGCTCACTCCGTGGTTACATATATATTGACGAGGGCGGTTCTATTTATCCTGCATCTATGCCGGAGTACTCAAGCGACGCTGTCCTTGAGAACCTCCCGCCAGTACGCTACATACTGCCTATTCCACGTGATGTTATAAGCCGAAGCTTAGGACAGTACAAGAATTATTATGGCTATTAATCAATAGAATGACGACAATGAAAAAGATATTATTTTTAGCGACAATATTTGCGGCGGCACTGCCTGTCCTTACATCATGCTCGGACGATGACAATGTTGCCGGAAGCGATGCTGACCGTCTGTTCATGCCTATGTTCCGCCATACGGTGAACACTGCGACATCAACGACACTGTATTATTGCGACATAGCATCGCGCGTCGACCCGAACATCGAGACATATCTCGCACAGAAGGGTCTGAAGGCAAGTACACACGTCAACGATATGCGACTCTTCTGGTACACTGTAGAAGGTGCTCAGGGATATGAGCTGAAGGCAAAGATACAGGGTACTTCATGGGATAAGGAAGAGAACCCGCAGCTTCTCGACACTATCCTCGTAGGACAGGACGTAAACACTTTCCTGCATGAGGACCTTCAGTACGGCACAGGTTATCTTTACGCTATTCGTGCCATTGCCGACCTCAACAATCCTGACGGACCACGCTCTTCAAAGTGGTACGGATATGGTGACGGCTCACACCAGAGCGACCAGTCGCGTGACGACAGCCGTAACCAGGTGGGTGCCCTCACCACAGGTATGCGCTACGACGTGCCTTCTGTCTTCTGGACAGAGAACGTGACAAAGAACTCTATGGACGTATGCTTCCTCCCGCAGGTTGAGTCTGGTTGGGAGACAAAGTACAAGGACTTTATCGAGGCTGGTGCCGAGGTGAAGGACAACGAGTGGGTCTTCGACGAAATTCGTGTCATACCGTCTGCCGACAATATCCAGCTTGCAGAGCATATACATAAGCTCACGGCAGAGGAGAAAGCAGCAGGACGTATTCACATCAAAGGACTTGAGTCAAACGCTGCATACATCGTAAGCGGACAGAACAACAACGTAGGACGCTACTACGACCGTCAGTACAACTCTACCATGGTACGTATGCAGGGTGACCCGGGCGACCCGATCATCATCAAGGCGAACACCCCTGAGGAGGCTAAGCGCGATACCATCCTCCAGAACATGGGTAACGTGAAGGGTAAGGTCTTCGGTTGTGAGGACCTCGTGGCTACACGTCTCGACACTATCCTTACTAACTACATGTCTGACAACAGGATCGCTGAGGGTCAGGTATTCTATCTTGAGGGTGGACAGACATACTACTGTTCTTCTACAGTAGAGATAACAAAGGGTCTCACTCTCGCTACAAACCCTGCTGACCTCGCTGCCGGTAAGGGACGTGCTACAGTGCTCCAGGGAATAGGATGGAACTCTGAGGCTAAGACAGCTGCAAACGCCGTGAACTGGGGCCTCTGCCGTAACGCACGCTCAGGTACTGAGAACGGTGTGACACTCGCTATCCAGCCAATCATCTTCGAGGACATCAACTTCCACCCAATGGCATGGAACACATACTTCGACCAGAAGGGAAAGAACGGTAATCCTAACCTCAAAATCACTGCCAACTACTTCATGAACATGTACTCTCAGGGTCTTTCGTTCATCTTGACAGAGCTGCGCGTCTCTCGCTGTACGATGTCAGGACACGTACGTGGATTCATACGTTTCCAGGGTCCTAACCGTCAGATCATAGAGCGCATGACCGTTGAGGATTGCGTGTTCTACGACGAGGGTGGCTATGACACCAACGGACGTGGATACTCTTGGTTCGCTGGTCCGGGCAACAATGCGAAGTCTAACTTCTACAAGAACTTCACATTCCGCAACAACACCATCATCAACTCTTCACGCCACGCTCTCGTTTCTGAGAACAAGAACCTGGGTTGGCCAGAGGGAACGACATGGAACATTGAAGTTTCGAACAATACCTTCGTAAACTTCGCTCCACGTTCTAACAACAAGGGCCATGGACCTATATTCGAGATAGCATATATCCCTGCCGGCTCAAAGGTTACATGTAAGAAGAACCTCTTCGTATTCGCAGGTAATCCTAACGACAAGGGACGTGACTACTACCAGAAGGGTATGAACATGTCAACAAAGGACCTCACATACGACTTTGCTGACAACTACTCAACAGTAGTTCCTGCTTATGCAAACTTCCTCACTTCTACAGACCCTAAGTCTACACTTATTGACGGTATGTTCGCACAGACAGCGTTCTCTAACACCTCAACAGGTGCAGGATATAACAAGGGTAGCCTGAACCTCGGTGGCTTCGGTGAGACACAGATCAAGTTCGGTGACAACCTCAACGAGAATGAGAATGATGCTGTTGGCTATCAGCTCACTGCTGAGGAACTCTTCCGCAATCCGGCTCCTATGGGTGCTGTAAACGCTAAGGAAGACTTCGAGAAGGACGCTTACCGTCACGCTGATATCAGTGGCTTCTACTACAACAACACCGACCGTGTAAAGAACCACCCAATATTCACAAAGGAAATCGGTGACCCACGCTGGCGCACAGGCGCTGCATGGGACGGTGGAAACAACGTCACTGTGAAGTCTGGAGACAAGGTGTTCACAAGAAGTTCTTCTAAGGCAAGACGTTCTTCTTTCAGAAGATGGTAATCCGTAACACTTAAGGTGTGTTTTAATCTATTCCCACCTTAACGTTAAAATAACTCATCCCCCGCACAACCCGTTTGTGCGGGGGATTATTAATTCAACTATCGCAAATTCCGCAAAGTAAGTATTACTTCATCCGTAAAGTAAGTAGTACTTCATCCGTAAAGTAAGTACTACTTCTTCAGAAACCACCTTATCTTATTTTTCTCTCATCTTAGTTCAAACCCTCTTTTATCACCCCTAAAGTGACCGTCTTGAGTTAATTTATATTAATTTAAGAGGGTTTTGTTATTAACCTATACGTATTTCTTAGTATATTTGCAAAGACTAACACATTCGCAGATATCCATTTGTCTTTAACTTAACTGTTACGGATTAAATTTAATAACTAAATAAAAACACATTTTATGCAGAAAAACAAGACTTTGGTCAACAGGGCTGTAAAGGCTATGTTGGTTGCTGGCTTCGCTGCAGCTATGTTCCCTACGACAGTTTTTGCTGTCAATGGTGAGTCGAGCATATATGCTGCCGCTGCCCAGCAGAATAACATCAAGGGTACTGTCGTCGACGAGTTTGGCGAACCTATGATTGGCGTTACCATAAAGGTTAAGGGCGCTGAGGTTGCCGGCATTACTGACATTGACGGTAACTTCTCACTGAACACAAAGGAAGGTGTAGAGATTGAGCTGAGCTACATCGGCTATCTCACACAGACCATCAAGGTTAAGAACGGCATGCAGATACAGATGAAGCCGGACTCACAGATGATGGAAGAAGTCGTGGTAATCGGTTTCGGTACGGTAAAGAAACGTGACGTGACAGGTTCTGTGGCACAGGTGAAGTCGGACGCCATTCTTCAGGCTCCTACGTCTGACGTGTCGTCAGCACTTCAGGGACGTATCTCAGGTCTCGACGTCAACGACGGAGAGCTGCGTATTCGTGGTAACCGTTCTATCAACGGTAAGAACGACCCTCTCGTAATCATTGACGGTGTACAGGGTGGCTCTCTCGGTGATATCAACCCAGAAGACGTAGAGTCCGTGGACGTTTTGAAGGATGCCTCTTCTACAGCCATCTACGGTTCGCAGGGTGCCAACGGTGTTATCATCGTTACGACAAAGAAAGCAGAGAAGGGAAAGATGTCAATTTCCTATAGCGGTTCTGTGACTGGTGCTATGCGTTCCGATCACCCGGACTATCGTTCTGGCTCTAACTACTACAATGCCGCAAAGGATGCAGCTATAGCAGCCGGACAGTGGTCAAGCACAACAGACGACCGTCTCCTCTTCTCTTCTAACGAAGCCTTTGCTGCTTATCAGGCAGGCTCATGGACAAATTATGAAGACCTCCTTCAGAAGTCCACCACTTGGAGCACCAAGCACACCGTGACACTCTCCGGCGGCAACGACAAGACATCGGCACGCTTCTCTCTCGGCTATGCCAGCAACGGTAACAAATGGAAGGAAGGCAGCGGAACAGACCGTTACGTCCTCCGTGCAAATATCGACCATAAGGTTTACGACTGGATTTCTGCCGGCGTGGACTTCCAGCTGACACACAACCGCTCGGGCAACTCGCCTTACGAGAAGGCTGCTACGACCGACATGCAGCTCGGCTCGCCTTATGGTGTCTATGACGCAGAGAGTGGAAAGTATAACATTGGCGACCAGCTTGTAGAACGTCCTCTTGCTGCCGACGAGTATGTAAACCCACTCATCGACAATTCTGGCAACTACCTCTATAAGCGTGAGTCATACGGCACAAACGTTATTGCCAACGGTTACCTTGACATTCATCCTATTGAAGGACTCAGCTTCCGTTCACAGATGAATGCCCACATCACCAACTCTTCACTCGGTGACTATCTCGACGGCAGCCAGTCAGCAAACCTTGAAAAAACGGGTCAGAAGAGCAAGGCAACAATGACCAAGAGTTCCGGTCTCTACCTTGAGTGGAACAACGTACTCAACTATAACTTCGTACAACTTCCTAAGGACCACCACCTTGGAGTGACACTCCTCACCACCTGGAGCCGCAAGACAAGTGACATGCTCTCTGCTGCTTCTGTTGGTCAGACATTGGCAAGCAACCTCTGGTGGAATCTTGGTAGCAACGACGGCGCTGACGGTTCTGTAAGTCACTCAAGCTCTTACGAACAGGGTCAGACCTTCTCATATGCTGGCCGTGTTTCTTACGACTGGAAGAGCCGCTACCTCCTCACCGCTTCTCTCCGTCGCGACGGTGCCAGCCGTCTTGCTGATGGTCACAAGTGGGAGTGGTTCCCTTCAGCTGCTCTTGCATGGCGTATCACTGACGAGGCATGGATGGAGAAGGTTAAGGGCAACTGGCTCGACGACCTCAAGATCCGTGCTACATACGGTGTGACAGGTAATGCCGGTATCGGCGTTTACGGCACACAGTCCGGTATAACCTTCGCTAACTGGTCGTTCGGCTTCCAGGATGAGGCTGCAAACCGTTACATCCTCGGTGTGGTAGACAACAACGGTTCCGGATATTATGTTGTGGCTAACAAAGACACGAAGTGGGAGAAGTCAACGACCTTCGACCTCGGTTTCGACGCTTCACTCCTTCACAATCGTGTGAACGTAGTGTTTGACTGGTACTACACCAAGACAACAGACCTTATCCTCCTCCGCTCTCTGCCTACATCAGCAGGTATGGACGGAAAGTACGCTACATACACCAATATCGGTTCTACACGCAACACGGGTGTCGAGTTCACTATCAACACACGTAATATCGTAAAGAAGAACTTCCAGTGGAACTCTTCTCTCACCTTCTCTGCCAACTCAGAGAAAATCATTGACCTCGTAGACGGTACGAACATCACCATCGGTACTGAGAAGGAGAAGAACACTCTCATGCTCGACCATCCTATTAAGTCGTTCTTGACTTTCAAATACATCGGAATCTGGAAGAGTAGCGAAGCCGACGAGGCAGCAATCTTCAACCAGAAGCCAGGCGACGTGCATATCGAGATTCCAGGAATGCACAAGGTTCGCGATGGTGTTTATGAGAAGGCAGACAAGGACGGAAACATTGTTCAGTACACAAAGGAAAATCCTTACACCATTTCACAGAGTGACGATGTTCAGTACATCGGCTCTACATCTCCAAAATGGTTCGCAGGCTTCAATAACGATTTCACCATTGGCAACTTCGACGTGAATATCTACTTCTACGCACGTTTCGGACAGTGGGCAGAGAACCGCATGGGTAACTACACACCTTCAAACGGTGGTAAGTACGAGAACATGGACTACTGGGTAGAGGGTACAAATGAGAACGCTCTCCTTCCAGGTGCTTACAAGGGACGTAATTTCTACGACTACACAGGCTATCAGTCTCTCTGGTATGCTGACAACTCATTCATCAAGCTGAAGCGAGTAACTGTAGGCTACACACTTCCAAAGTCAGTTCTCAAGACCATTGGTCTCACAAAGGTACGCGTATATGCTACTGTCAATGACCCATTGTACTGGGTAAAGAGCGACTTCCAGAAGGGTTGGGATCCAGAAGGCAATCAGCGCAGCTTCACTCTCGGACTTAACGTGAACTTCTAATCGCCCTGAACTCATTCACTCTAACACCCTTCTTCCCTTCACCTCGTGCCGAGGGGGAGAAAAAAGACAAGAGACAACCGAACAAGAGGGGTTTCCCCAATATCAATCAAAAAATTGACTACATATGAAAATATTCAATAAATATATGTTGGGTGTGATGGTGGCTTCTGCTACCCTTTCATTCCAGTCATGCGACCTCGACGAGTACAACCCGTCAGCAGAAGGCGCAAACGAAGTGTTCGCCACTCCGCAAGGCATGGAGAACCTCGTAAACCAAATGTACTACAACTTCCGATGGAAATATTATGGACGTGAGGATCCTGTGCTCTATATGGAGGGTTCCGGTGATATCTGGCAGAACCGTGCTGGCGGCTACGAGTATGGTATGCAGCTCACCCGTTGTATCAACCTTCAGGGCGACCGCGGACAGATTGCGAATGTCTGGAACCGTGTCTACGATAATATCAACGACTGTAATGCCATCATCAACCGCCTTCCAAACTGCGTAGGTCTCTCCGAGGCCCAGGCAGCAGACTTCGAGGGTGAGGCACGCTTTATGAGAGCGTACTGCTATTGGTGGCTTGTAGAGTTCTTTGGCGACATAGAGATGCGCACGGAAGAGACCTCTGCTGCTGTTTTCACTGCATACCGCACTCCTGCGAAGCAGATTTACGATGAGGTTATTATTCCAGACGCAAAGGCTGCTGCTTCCCTCCTCCCTGTAAATCCTTACAATGGAAATGTAGGTCGCTCAACACAGAAGGCAGCGAAGGCACTCCTTGCTCGTGTACTTCTCACCCGTGCACAGTACGAGTCACAGGGCAGCCCAGAGCAGAAAGCGTTCTACGAGCAGGCTCTCAATGCTGCCAACGACGTTATTAACAACAAGTCTTCTCTCGGCATTAAACTCTACAATACTTACGACGAGATTTGGCAAGCAAAGAACAACAAGACAAATACAGAGTTCCTTTGGGTGACAACATTCTCCAGCAACTCTTCTCTCGATGCAGACTCTAAGCCAAACCGTGTATACCGCTACTTCTCACCATCGCTTGTGGGTAATGCAGGTATCACGAACACAGCAACATCTTGGGAATACCCTTCTGAGGGTCGTCTTATGATGCCTACCTATTATTTTATGAAGCTCTGGCAGGACTGGGATGCACGTTATGATGCAATCTTCCAGGAGGAGTTCCCGGAAAATGCTCCGCGTGGCTTTACGTGGAACGAGGAGCAGGCTGGAAAATATAATCTTCCTGAACTTATTGGCAAGAAAGTTGCTGCAAACAAGACCGTGCTCTACTTCACCAACAAGAGTCTCTCTCAAGAAGAGGAGGATGCATACACCGCACAGGGCATTGCTACAGTCGATATAGACAAGCTCTACAAGACAGAGGCGGTGAACAGCTACGGAGGTACTAAGGTTCGCAATCCGAATACCAAGTATCCAGATGTTGACCCTAACACTACGACATACATCGCAGAGTCCTTCCCACGCTTTATGAAGTATCGTATCTGGGACCGTGACCCGAATGGCACATTCCTCCTTGCTGCTCCTAACGGTCAGTTTGGTTTCGGCGACGTTCCTGTAATACGTTATGCAGAGATGCCTCTCATCGCTGCGGAGTGTATGATTGCACTCGGCAGAACTTCTGAGGCTGCAACTCTTATCAACAAAGAAATTCGTAACGCACGTGTCGTTCGTCCTGGACATAACCTCTCAGAGGCACAAGTGCAAGCGTCTGATATGACCATCGACTGGATTCTCGAAGAGCGTGCTCGTGAGCTATGCGGTGAGTGGCTTCGCTGGTTCGACCTTAAGCGCATTCTTGGTCCACAGGGTAAGTTCGCTTCTACTATCAAAGGACGTAACCCTTCTATGGCTGAAGACGACTGCCGTGAGGAGTATCATACCCTCTGGCCAATCCCGAATACCTTCCTCGATAAACTTCAGAACGCAGAGGAGTTTGGTCAGAACCCTGGCTACACTCCTTACTCCAAGAAGTAATCAGCATTGTATTCTCTCAATGAATATTACTCCTTAGAAAAATAGCATACAACCCTGAACACAAGGTTTTTTCCTTGTGTTCAAGGTGTTTTCCTCCAATTTCCAGTGTGTTTAGCTCGATTTTTCGAGGAATATGTACTTTTCGAGGATATGTATTCAAAAAAAGGTTTAATTTTCTTGCGTTAGTGGAGTAAAAAGTGTATATTTGCCCCGTAAAAGCGAATTTACTCTCCTTTTTTCTGAAAATTCACTTCATGCTGGTGAGAATATCTTGGTTCAGGCACAATACAAAAACAAATACAAATAATCAATAATTAAAACATTCTACTATGAAGAAATTCTTTACTCTTTCTTTAGCGCTCGTTGCTGCACTTAGTGTAAGTGCACAAAAATATGGTTTATACACCGATACCGAAACATTTAAGTCAGATAAGCAGATTGCTGGTGTTACAGAACTTGCTGATGGCTCTTTCGACTTTGGTTACTATAAGGACGAGAACGTGAAGGTCACAAAGCAGAACGGTATGCCGCTCGCTTATCTCGATGTTAAGGCGAATTACCCAGAAGTGGACAGATTAACCACTCATTACAATGCTGGGAACTTCGGTGGCAACTTTGCATATAACGCCGAGGTGTGGGGCGTGTTTGACGATGCGCTCGTTTATTCTTCTTCACTCACATCTGCGGATGCTGATCCGAAAGATGTCTGGACAAAACCAAACCCAGCTGGTGGTGATGACTTGGAAGTTGATCAGAGTTGGGATCTTATTGCAACAGCTCCAGACCGTTGGGTTGGCTTCGCTGTTGACGTTGCGGCAGGTAAGGAACTCAACGTAACAGGCATCTCTTTTGACTGCGCATCAAACCAGAACTTCATCTGGTGCATTGCCATTTATGACGAGGCAGGAAACCAGAAGTATTTCTCTGGAAATGCTAAGATGGGAAACTGCAACTCAACAGATGAAAGCAAGGCAAAGTGGCAGAACGCCAACTCAGCATATATTACAACTACTGAGGTAAAGGAAATATCTGGTTGGGTAATTCGTGACAATGTTGACCAGTCAACACTTGGTAGCGCTTCGCCTGTAAAGGCATTCTCTCATCTTCCAGAAGGTGGTATTAAGCTCACAGGCAAGAATACAGTACGTCTCTATTATGCTTGCAAGAATGCACGTCTTATGGCAATCGAGCACTTCTGGATTGAGGGTTCTGCAGGTGAATCCTCAGGTATCAACAGCATCAATGCAGATGACGCAACAGCTAAGGTTGTTAAGACTCTCGAGAACGGTAGCATCGTAATCCGTAAGGGTGGCATGGAGTTCAATGGCGTTGGTCAGAGAATAAAGTAACCAGTAAAAGTTTTATCTATTCAAAAGGTTGGTGTAATAAAGATCTTAATTTCATCAACCTTTTGAATAGGAGCATAATTCTCAAGCGACAGGTCAATGGTTTTTGGCTTGTCGCTTTTCTTCTTGAAACAACCTTAATAGTAGCTGTATATAATAGCCTGAAAGCCTTTCATGTTTTTATAAAAAGTGTGAAATTAGTTAGAAAGAGTCCTCATATATTGCGAGTTTCATAAAATTATAGTATTTTTGCAGGATAATACCTCTGTGTACTAAAATTTTGTCTTTACGGGTGTACACAGAAATTGTTTATCTGAAGAAAAAGTATATATAATATGCAAGAAACAAGACAGAACCGTATCTCAAGATTGATACAGAAGGAGTTGAGCCTTATATTCCAGTCGCAGACACGCATGATGCATGGTGTCATGGTAAGCGTTACGAGGGTTAAGATAAGTCCTGACCTCAGTATATGTACGGCGTATCTCAGCATTTTCCCTTCAGAAAAGGGTGAAGAGATCCTTGCCGCCGTGACGAAGAATCAAGCTACGATACGTTATGACCTCGGACAGCGTGTTAGAAACCAGCTGAGGATTATCCCTGAGCTGCGTTTCTTCATCGACGACTCCTTGGACTATATCAACCGTATCGACGAACTGCTGAAGATGTAAGGTGTATCTATGTCACTCTCTCTTACTATAGCACGCAGGTATCTCTTTGCAAAGAAGAGCACCAACGCCATAAACATAATCTCGGGCATCAGTGTGACAGGCGTTACGGTGGCTACGATGGCTCTCGTCATCGTACTCTCCGTGTTCAATGGTTTCCATGACCTTGTAGCGTCGTTCTTCACGACCTTCGACCCTCAGCTTGAGATAACGCCGACGAAGGGAAAGTCCGTACCTGCCGACGACCCCTTGCTTACGAAGGTAAAGAGCCTGCCGCAGATTGATGTCGCCACAGAGTGCGTAGAAGACCAGGCGCTCGCCGTGTACGACGGACATCAGATGATGGTGAAGATAAAAGGTGTCGAGGACAATTTCCAGTATCTTACCAATATTCGGGGAATACTCTATGGCGACGGAGACTTCACACTGCATAGGGCGGACATGGAATACGGCATTCCGGGAATACGTGCTGCCGTAGACCTTGGTGCCGGAGCCTATTGGCCTGGCACGATAAAGATTTACGCTCCGCAACGTGAGGGGCAGTTGGACATGATGAATCCGGAGATGGCATTTTCCGTTGACTCCCTCCTTTCTCCCGGCTGTGTCTTCGCCGTCAATCAGGCGAAATATGACAAGAACTACATACTCACCTCCATAACGTTCGCAAGAAACCTCTTCTTCAGACAGGGCGAGATAACAAGTCTCTCGCTGAGAGTGAAGAAAGGTGAGAGCATCGACGAGGTGAAGAAAGCGGTAAAGGACATAGTAGGCGAGAAATACTATGTAAAAGACCGCTTCGAACAGCAGGAAGACACGTTCCGCATCATGAAGATAGAGAAGATGATGGCATATCTCTTCCTGACGTTCATACTCATTGTGGCGTGTTTCAACATCATCGGTTCACTGTCTATGCTTATGATAGACAAGAAAGATGACGTTACCACGCTGAGGCATCTCGGAGCGTCAGAAAAACTCATAGAACGCATTTTCCTCATTGAGGGAAGCATGATTTCTGTGGTAGGTGCCATAGCAGGCACGCTCATAGGACTGCTGTTATGCCTCCTGCAACAGGAATACGGCATAGTGAAAATGGGAAGCACCAGCGGACAGTATATCGTTGACGCATATCCTCTCAGCGTACATTATGATGATGTCGCCGTGATATTCGTCACGGTGATAGCGGTAGGGTTTCTGGCGGTATATTATCCGGTAAAGTACCTGACAAGAAGACTGCTTTAGCGTTTTTTAACTCGCATGGTGTAGTTTACACATGTCATTTAACGTTTTATATATAGACGGTCAACGTTTTATTGACGGCTTAGCTTTCAATAGACGGCTTGATATCTTAATAGACGGCTTAACTTGCAAAGATAAATATTCAGTAAATAATAATAACAATGAAACTACGTAATCTATTTACATTACTCGTGCTTGCCGTAGCAGCTACAGTGCAGGCACAGATGATGCCGCCGTTGCCTACAGACACAGCGACGCGCATTGGAAAACTGGACAACGGACTGACGTATTATGTACGCCATAACAAGTACCCGGAGAAAGTGGCGAACTTCTACATCGCTCAGCGTGTCGGCTCCATACAGGAGAATGACGACCAGAGAGGTCTGGCACACTTCCTGGAGCACATGGCGTTCAACGGCTCGACACATTTCCAGGAGAACGGGCTGATAGAGTATCTGCGTACTCTCGGCGTGGCTTTCGGCCAGGACCTCAACGCCTACACCTCTATTGAGGAGACGGTATATAACATCGACAATGTGCCTACGACACGTCAGTCGGCTCTTGACTCATGTCTCCTCGTGCTGCAGGACTGGTCTAACGGCTTGCTCCTCAAGACAGAAGAGATAGACAAGGAGCGTGGCGTGATACACGGAGAGTGGTCCATGCGCAACTCTGCCATGCAGCGTCTCTTCGAGCGCAGCCTTCCGGCATTCTATCCTGACTGTAAATACGGCTACCGCCTTCCGATAGGCACTATGGAGGTCGTTGACAACTTCAAGCCACAGGAGCTCCGTGACTACTATGAGAAGTGGTATCACCCAGAGAACCAGGCAATCATTGTCATCGGTGACATAAACGTCGACTATACAGTAAACAAGATCAAGGAACTCTTCTCGGGAATAAAGAAGGGTCCTAAGGCCGCCAGCGTAACGCCGACACCGGTGCCGAACAACAATGAGCCGATTTATATCTTCGACAAGGACAAGGAGATGCAGTACTCCATAATGTCGGTAATGATGAAGTCAGAGCCTATGCCACGTGAGTTGCGCGGGACACAGTATTACTACCTCTATAACTATATGTTCGACATGATCGGGCAGATGTTCTCGTCACGTTCCAGCGAGATGTCACAGAAGCCGGACTGTCCTTTCGTAAACCTCTCGCTCAGCTACGGCAACTACCTCGTATCGTCTACGATGGGTGCCTTCGATGCCAGCGTGATGGCAAAGGAAGGAAAGGAGAAGGAGGCTTTCACAGCCCTCGTGCGTGAGTTGAAGCGTCTGAAAGACCATGGCTTCACAGGCTCGGAGTTCGTACGTGCCAAGGAGGCGTTCCTCGCAGAGCGTGAGAAGGAATACAGCAACCGTGACAAACGCCGCAGCAAAGAGTATATCAATGAGTGCGTGCGCAACTTCATCGACGGCAACGCCATGCCGGGCATAGAGACGGAATATCAGCTGTGGCAGGCTATAACACAGCAGATACCTCTTGAGGCTATCAACGCTACGCTGAAGCAGATGCTTACCATTGACAACGACACAAACCTCGTATGCTACTCTTTCGCACGTGAGGCAGAGGGAACGGAATACTGTACGACGGACGTAATGAAGAGCATCATGGCACAGGTGCGTGCAGAAAATCTGGAGCCATGGGTGGACAACACCAAGGACGAGCCGCTCATCAGCACACTGCCTAAACCGGGTAAGATAAAGAGCGAGAAGAAGAACGACGTCCTCGGATATACTGAGCTGACACTCTCTAACGGCGCAAAGGTGATACTCAAGAAGACAGACTTCAAGAACGACGAGATAATACTCTCAGGATATGCTCCTGGTGGCAAGGCTCTCTACGGTGAGAAGGACTACAGCAACCTGCGTCTCTTCGACTATGCTATGATGACCGTAGGCCTCGGCAACTTCACGAACAATGAGCTTGAGAAAGCACTGGCAGCAAAGCAGGCTTCCTTCTCTGTAGGCCTCGGCAACAGGTTCAGCACCGTCAGCGGACACTCAACACCTAAGGACCTTGAGACGATGATGCAGCTCCTTTACCTCGGATATACCGACCCAAAGAAGGACGACAACGCTTTCAACACCCTCAAGGCTTCCCTTGAGACAGTGCTCAAAAACCGTGACCTCCAGCCGGAGGCACAGTTCTCTGACAGCCTTACGTCACAGATGTATTCTCACAATGCACGTTTCAAGAACCTTACCGCCGACGACCTGCCACACGTCTCCATGGACCGCATCCTTGAGATAGCACGTGAGCGTTTCTCTAATGTCAACAACTTCACCTTCACTTTCGTGGGCAACTTCGATGAGGAGGTTCTCAGACAGTATATCTGCCAGTATATCGCTTCGCTGCCAGGCAAAGAGAAGAAGGTCGTAGCACCGGAGATACGTACATACTTCAAGGGAAACAACACATGTGAGTTCAAACGTAAGATGGAAACTCCTAAGCCAAAGATCTCACAGGCTTATGGCGCAGAGATAGAATATAACCTGAAGAACAGCGTACTTGCCGACTATGCCGGAGAGGTGCTCTCGACGATACTTCTCAAGGTAGTACGTGAAGAAGCCAGCCTGACATATTCCATAGGTTCCGTAGGACAGGTGGTGCCGATGGAAGGTAAGAGCCGTCTGAACCTTATCATACAGTCGCCGATAGGCAAGCCGGAGGATGTCGACAAGGCTCTCCAGCTCATCAAGGAGTGTGTTGACGGTGTAGCGAAGAGCATTGACCCGGAGATTGTAGCAAAGATCAAGGCAAACTACCTCAAGGATGCTGACGTAAACGCTAAGCTCAACAACTATTGGGTTGGCAAGATCGAGACCTACAACATGTGGGGACTGGATACTTATACTGACTACAAGAAGGTTGTGGAAAGCATTACTCCAGAAGAAATCTCTGCTTTCGTAAAGAACACTATACTCCCGGCAGGTAACTTCATCAACGTCGTAATGCGTCCGGAGGAATAGTTTTCAGCAGATAATAGGGCAAGTAATAACCCAAGATAAACGTGAGGGTGTGTCAGTTATTTCTGACACACCCTCTGTGTGTTGTGTATACTGTCAATGAAAAAAATAGTATGGTGAAATCAGGGAAAGACATGGCGAAAACCACAAATTCTACGGACGTACGTCCAAGCATTCTCTGCACGTACGTCCTAAGGGTGCTTGGACGTACGTCCATAGCACCTTTGAACGGTGATGAACAGATAATGAACGAGACACATATCAACGGCTCTTTTTCTGAACATTTTTTGAACGGCAATGAACGTGTTGTAAGATGAACACGCGCTTCTGCACTTACAACGCAGGTTGATAGAGAACACACAAAGCGATTTCCCGTAAGGGAGACGGAGGTGCCAAAAGGTGTATTATTTTGCGCAAAGTGGTGCAAAAACTGCTTTTCTTCCTTTTTTTTCCTGATATTCGTGTCAGATAGGAAAAAAAAGAGTATCTTTGCAGAGAAATAGCCGAAAGAAAGCCTTAGAAAGAAAATGAAAAGCATCTAAAATATCAGATAAAAAACATTTACATAAATCATAGACTATGAAAAAACTAACAAGACTATTGCTTTTATGCATCATGCTGTTATTCTCTGCCGGCGTTGAAGCCCAGCAGCTCGCTTTTCCCGGAGCCGACGGATATGCCAAACATATCACAGGCGGAAGAGGAGGAAAGGTATATTACGTAACATCGTTGAAAGACTGTACCGACGACAACCTCGTGCCGGGAACGTTGCGATGGGCGTTACGCACGGGAGACAATACTCCACGTACCATACTCTTTGCTGTGAACGGTACGATATACTTGGAGTCGAAGCTGAAGACAAACCATGACAACGTCTCCATTCTCGGACAGTCCGCTCCCGGCGGAGGCGTATGTATCACAGGCTACCCTGTGTATATCACCAGCAACAATTATATCATACGCTATATCCGTTTCAGGGCTGGCGAGGTTCCTGCGTTGGAAAACGAAGGTAACGTCAGTTTTGCTGCCCTCGACATAGAGAATGCGTCGAAGATACTCCTCGACCACTGTTCCGTGACATGGTCTATGGAAGAGTGTCTCACGATGTTCGACAACGAGGTTACGACAGTGCAGTATTGTATCATAGGCGAGGGCTTGTTCAAGTCATATAACGTGAAGACCGCCGGCGATGATAGCGGCAGAAGCTTCGCCATGCAGTGGGGTGGCGAGAAGTCGAACATGCACCATGTTCTCATTACCAACTGCAACGGACGTGCTCCGAGGTTCAACGGCGTGAGAGGAGAGTCGGCATGGCTCCCCGGAGAAGGTAAGACCTACGCCCACGACATGCATGTTGACGGAGACTTCGCCAACAACGTGATATACAACTGGGGTGGCGGCGGCACGAGCTACTACGGCGGCGAGCTGTACAAGTTCCGGTTTGAGGGAGCCCCGGAGGGTCTTGACCCTTACAACCGTGTATATATGCGTGGAAATTATTTCCGCCCAGGTCCTGCCACAATGGTCAGAGGAAAGAACAACCGTTACTTCATCAACCCTTCCGGCGACAGTGAAGACCAGGTAGGCGAATGGTATCTCGAAGGCAATAAGTTTGAGAAAAGCGGTAAGTTCACACCTTCTGGAACGTATTGGACGGATAAGAATATCGACCTTGTGAACGACAACAACCTTTATGGCTTTGCTACCGGTGAGGACTATAATGCGAGAGGTCTGAACCTCGCGCAGGCATATAAAAACCATATCCTCAGCAATATCCCTTATGAACTGTCGGGATATAAGCCCGTCTCTGCAGAACAGGCGTTCAAAGAGGTTACAGACAACGTAAAAGGTGCCGGAGCAAACCTTCCTCGCTATGACGAGGTGGACATGCGACTCCTTGACGAAGCGGCAGGACGCATCACGACATACTTCATGGGCAGCCGTGCTACAAATGCCGCAGACCATCCGGGCATCATAGACAATCCTTATGACATCAAGCTGAATAAAGGCACTGACGCCTTCACCACTTTGGCAGGAAAAACATATAACTACTGTCCGTCGTTGGCACGTCTGGAAGGCGAGAAATATGCCGTGGACTCTGACGGCGACGGCATGCCCGACGCTTACGAGGCTGCTGTAGGCCTTAACAGTACAGACCCTGCCGACGGTTCTGCCGTTGCAGCAAACGGTTACACTAATCTTGAGAACTACCTCAACGGCCTTGCGGACTTCTCGCTGAAGGCCAAAGACTACCAGACTTCCGATGTTTATGTTGAGCCGGGACAGGCATCACGTCCTGAGAACGTCACCGTGACATTCACTGTGACAGACCAGGAGGTTGAGGGAACATGTCCTGACGCTGTCACATTGCCTTACGGACGTGACGTGACGATACCTTCTTCAAACACCACACTGTATAAAGATGGTTATACCATGACGGGATGGACCGACGGCAATATGGTCTATTCGTTCGGAGGAGAATATCCTGTTGTGGAGGATGTGACCCTGATACCTTCTTTCACGAAGAACATCTCGAATATCTCCGACCGTTTTGACGAGGTGAAGCTCGTATGGGACATGACAAAAGCGACACGCCCCGACCTTTCGAAGCAAGGCATATATGTCAGCCCGCAGAACGTCGAGGGACAGAGCATAGACACCCGCTTCTCGTACAACGCCAATACCGTGACGCTGCCGTCGTGTGACGGCGCTATGGCGACACTGACATATCCTACAGGCAAGGAGAAGGTGAACGCCGTAAACGGCAAGCTGGAGAATATCGCTGTCAGGGATGATGTCACGGAAATCGCCGTGTCACTGCCTTATGTCGTGAATATCCCTGCCGGTGTCGTCTTCCACTCTCCGGACATTCCTGACGGCGAACGTTGTGAACTGGTATATACCAACCTCGACAACCTGACACGCTTCTCGCAGGAGGGCTGGGTCGTTATGACGGGAACACCGTCAGAACGCTCACGCCACAGCATAGACCCTTCCACCGACGAGTTCTCGTATTATACTTACGACGATTACGAAAAGAAATATGGCGGCGGCGACGGCTTCCTCCTCTCAGGAATACAGGTGGGCAGCTATCTCCATGCTGACGGAGTGCAGCGTACGGTGATGTATGTCAAAGACTGCGGCAAGGTGCGCACATACGCTGCCGGCTCAAACTCCAACGGAGACTATGTCCAGCTTACGGCGATAGCCACCGACGGCTCCGGCACGATGCGTGCGACACACAGCCACGTGCTCAACAAATACCCGAACTACTCCGAGTCCTTCGACATGGAGCTCGACCCCGACAAGGCGTATATCCTGGTCTTCTCCTCTGTACAGGGATATGACATGGTTGTCACGGCAGTGAAACTGTTTGACAAAGACTCCGGGACACCGGCGACGGGCGAGGTCACTGCGGCATGGGAGTGGACAGGCTATCTCATGGAGGAAGGTGTCATATCACCTGCCACGGTACTGTCGAAAGCGGCATACGCCAAGGGTGATGCCGTCAAGTCGGCACAGGTGACGAACTACATGGCGTCGTTCAAGGGTTCTACAACGGCAGAGAACGACCAGCAGTATATAGAGTTCACCCTCACCCCTTCGAAGAATATGGCGCTGAAGATGCAGACGATGTCGTTCTACGCTTACTCCGTAGGTGCACAGGCGAAGATACGCATAACACAGAACATAGAGGGTGTAGAGAAAGAGATCTTCACGAAAGAACTGCTGACAGCGACCAACGAGACGAGGGAGAACTCCACATATACCGTCACTCTCGACGCTACAGAGACAATGAAGAGCGAGGTGTTCCGCCTGTACTTCTCTAATCTCTCTTCACGATACAGCCTGCGTATGAGCAATGTCCTTTTCACAGGCTCTTATGAAAAACGTGCCGCCGACGATCCGGGAATATTCTCCGACGGCCCATATCACGCCATAGTAAGCAATGCGGAAGAACTGCAGCAGGCTCTCGTGGCTGCGGCACAGTCGAAGGACGACAGATATTATATCTTCCTGAAGAACGGTGACTACGATTTTGGCACTACCGCGCTTACCACGATACCTAAGAACACGTCTCTCATAGGTGAGAGTACAGAGGGCGTCCTCATACATAATAACCCCGGCAATGTCACAGACTATCAAAACCAGACACCTGTGCTGTTCATAGCTCCCGAGACCTCTGACGTCTATCTGCAGGACCTCACGGTGAGACAGGCGCGCGACTGGGCGGAGAAAGTGTCACAAGGTCAGGCGATAGCAATACGCCAGAGAGGAAAGAGGGTGATATACCGTAACGTCACCGTTCAGGGCGTTCAGGACACATATTATCTCAACAAAGCCGATGCTTCGGCATATTTCGAGAACTGTACCCTTGCCGGTGAGGTGGACTTCATTTATGGCGACGGCACGATGTTCTTCGAGAACTGCTTCCTTCACCCGGTATCGTCCAAAGCCGTGATAACAGCTCCGAATACTCCGGCAGGAGGAAAAGGCATAGTATTCAACGGTTGCCGTATAGAGAAGACGGTGGAAGCCAAAGACGATGTTACGGGCTACCGATTGGGAAGACCATGGAACGACTCTCCGGCAGCGACATATATAAATACCGTAATGGCGGTATTGCCAACAGATGCAGGATGGGGGAAGATGACGGACAACCTCGTGGTACGCTTCCATGAATATGGCTCAAAAGATGCTGACGGAAACGCTCTTGACCTGACAAAACGCTCCATAGCGGAATGTAACGTGGCAGAAGGCTCGGACAGCCCGCTGCTCACAGAGGCGCAGGCGGCGGAATATACCGTGGAGAACGTCTTCGCTGCCGTTGCCGAGGGATGGAAACCTCGTGAGGCGGCTGCACAGCTCGTCGCTTCCGCTCCGACGCTTTCCGGCAATACGTTGTCATGGAATGCCGTTGACGGGGCATACTGTTACGCCATTGTCACCAACGGACGCGTCACAGACTTTACGACATCTACGACGTACACCGTGACGGACAGCAGCGCACAATATGCCATTCGCGTGGCAAACGTCATGGGTGGTCTGTCGCCTGTTTCTCCTGCCGCTTCAACAGGCATAGAGAACATCATGCTCGACAGCGATGCTGAGACACCGGTATATAACCTCTCCGGACAACGTGTAGGAAAGAACGTACGTGGAGTGGTGATAAAGGACGGAAAGAAAATAATAAGGTAATAAAAACACACACCGTACTTGCTTGTCCTCCGGTCAGTGAGATTGGAGGACAGGCAACTATCAGAACCACCTAAAACTAATGACATGAAGAAACTACAGCTTTTGTCGGTTTTTTTACTGGCAACGATGACAGCGACAGCACAGAGGGTAGACTTCAATCTGCCGGGAAAAGAGTCGCAAAGCAATGCAGAGAATTTCGACAGCTGGGCGTTAGGAAGAATAGCGAAAGCAGAGCAGACATTCCTTACGCCAGAAGGAAACAATGTAACAATAACCGTGGAGCCGACGGCAGGGACAGAGGCTAACGCCGTGTTCTGTAACTGGTGGAAAGACGGCACGATACGCTATTCAAAGCTCGTGAGTGATGCCGTATATCCTATCATTCTTGACGAGAACAACAATTACTCCTATTCTTCTTCCTCGCCAATGGGAATACAGTTCACCATAACGGGACTGACACCGGGTGAGCATACCCTCGCGGCATATCATAACAACACCGACGGCCAGATGACTCCAGGCTACCCTACGGTAAGAGTCGTGGTGAACGGCGTGGAACAGGTCTCGGGAGTGGAACAGACGATAAGGAGGGAGACGACAGCCGAGAGCGGAATGTCGTATGTGAGGTTTGTGGCAGAAGAAGGTAAGGCTGTCGTGGTGCAGTATATCTCGGAACCACAGAACGGCAAGGAATATACTAATACCACAGTGGCTGTCAATGCCCTCGTCTTCGACCGTCCGAACCCCAAGACGCAGGCGGAAAGCCCTTATCCGGAAAACCTAGACATGCACGCCGATGCCGACGCAGGCAGCATAACCCTGACATGGCAACCCGGTTCTTCTGCCGTGAAGCATCATGTCATGCTTGGTATTAACGCTGACGAGATGCAGGAGGTGGCAACGGTAACGGAGGCAAGCTATACCGCAAGCAAGGTATCTACGCACAACGTATATTACTGGCGCATAGACGAGGAGGACGCAGCAGGAGTACGTTATGAGGGTGAGACATGGAGCTTCAGACCACGAAGGCTGGCATTCCCCGGAGCTGAGGGGCATGGCAGATATGCCATTGGTGGAAGAGGAGGCACGGTATATCACGTGACGTCACTTGACGACGACGTGGCAAACCCACAGCCTGGTACGTTCCGATATGGCATAACGCAGGTGAAAGGGCCGAGGACGATAGTCTTCGATGTGTCAGGATACATAGAACTGAAGGGCAGGCTGATGTGCTCGGACAAATATGTCACCATAGCAGGACAGACGGCACCGGGACAGGGAGTGTGCTTCCGAGGTGCTCCTTTCGGAATGCAGAGCGAGGGCATAACACGCTTCCTGAAGATACACCGTGGATATGCTGCAACGTCTGACGATCAGGACAAAGGCCTTGACGGATTTGGAATGGCGGGCAATGACCACGCCATCATGGACCATTGCTCCATAGCGTGGACTACCGACGAGGGCTTCTCATCACGTGGAGCGAAGAGGATCACCCTGCAGCGTACGATGATTTCAGAGGCTCTGAATGACGCTGACCACCCGAACTACGGTACGGGGACATGCCATGGCTATGCTGCCACGATAGGAGGAGGACAGGGTGCCGGTGCCGGATCGTTCCATCATAACCTCCTCGCTCATTGTGAGGGAAGAAACTGGAGCCTCTCCGGAGGACTGACAGGAAGCGGAGCGTATGACGGAGCACATGATGTCTTCAATAACGTAGTATATAACTGGGGTGGGCGTGCTACCGACGGCGGTACGCATGAGCTGAACTTCGTAAACAACTACTACAAGAAAGGTCCGGCGACAACTCAGAAATACCTCCTGCGACTGCAGCTTGAGGGAACGGGAAAAGGCTCGCAGTCGGCGTATGTCAGCGGAAATATCCGTGAAGAGACTGACGGAACAAAGACAAAAGACAAGCTCAACACAACATACCGTTACGAGCTGTCGGGAGGTCAGGTGCTCGATTGGGAACCTTTCGTCTCACAGCCCTTCTTCCCATCATACGCAAAGATAGAGAGTGCGGAACAGGCTTACCGTAACGTCCTTTCTGACGTAGGATGCAGCCAGCCGTTCTTCTCAGAACATGACAGACGTATTGTCTCGGAGACAATCCAGAGGACATATACTTATACGGGAAGCAGGACAGGCAAGAAAGGACTGATAGACCATGAGAGTGATGCCGGGGGCTATGAGAATATTGCTGAGACACGTCACCCGGACAGCTATGACACCGACCAAGACGGTATGCCGGACTGGTGGGAGGCGGTAAAAGGGCTGAACCCTGCCGTGGCGGACAATAACGACGATGCCGACGGTGACGGATATACCGCTTTAGAGGAATACCTAAACTGGATTGCTCAGCCGCACTATGAGGTGAAGGGTGGTGAGACGCTCAATATCGACCTTGCCCCTCTCTTTGCCGGCTATTCCTCTGACGCCGAGTATGCCACCTCTTTTGCCAAGGAGGGTTGTGAAGTGTCTGTCAAAAACGCAGTGTTGTCGTTCAAGGCTTCTTCAGAAGCCGGAGTGGTTTCCATTCCTGTAACATGTACGGAAGGCTCATACTCTTACGCGCGTACCATAAATATATATACTATGGGAGAAGCGTCAGGGATATTCGATGTCTTCGTTTCTGACGAGGCAGAGAAAGACGACAGGATATATAATATTGCCGGACAGAGAGTGGCAAAACCAGAACTTGGCTCCATTTACATAAAAAACGGTAAAAAGTTCATGGAATAATGACATAGGTCATTTTTTACACTCAAAAGTAAGAAAATGACTTGAGAAAAGTTAATTAAAATAAAAAAAGAGTTTGAAACACGGCTTTCTTAAACTCTTTTTTTGTTTTAATTTGCACCGTTAAAAAATATGTGCTATCTTTGCACGAAGAATACGTGAACCTTAACATACTATGAGGCGGGTTCTTTAATTCAACCCATAATGGTGAAATACTGAGATATTCTACAGAAGGGAAATTAAATATTATTATCAATAACAAAAAAACAACTGACATGAAAAAATTTTTCACTCTTCTTTCTTCTCTGCTCCTTTGCCTCGGTGCAAATGCGCAGGCTGAGAACTTGGCAGATGTTATCAAGGATGCCCTGGCTGGCAGCACAGAGCAGGTATGCCCTGTCTTCCTTGATGCTCACAAGTCATACGAGCTCAACTCGTATGTAGACCTTGGTACAAAGGCCGTGATTATCTGGGGTGGTGAGGCGACAATCGTTGTTTCCGGTGAGGGACAGCTCGCGTCGTCTACATTCTTCGAGATCCGTAACGCTAATTTCGACTGCGTTGCTGCCGAGGCTCCTATCTTCGGTATGTCCAAGGAACCTGATGCTTCTCTCAAGATCAACGACGAGACATCAGAGATAAAGTTTGAAGGCGCAAACCAGAAGGTGTTCTGGAACGCTGACAAGTTCGCTATCGTAAACTGTAAGTTCTCTGGACTTAAGAAGTCACTCGTTTACGCTAACAAGCAGCCTTGGGCTATTAAGCTTCTCATGCTTAAGCACAACATCGTTCAGCTCGAGGGCGAGAACATTGACCCTGTAATCAACTGGTATGGCTCAAACACTGGTGCCATCAAGCATCTCTGGCTTGAGGGAAACACCATATACAACATCTCTGCTGCCAATGAGGCAAGCTGGCTCGTACGCATGGGCAACGCGTCTAACGCACAGCCACAGAAGATCTGGGGTCCTGACGCTACTTCTGTATTCTCAATGTACAACAACACCATCGCTTTCCCTGGCAAGGCGCTTGCTAACAACTTCCCTAACAAGAATAACGTAACTCTTGACTGGAAGAAGAACATCTTCATCAACACTCCTTACCTCCAGAAGACAGCAAGTAGCGCAGTGCGCACATTTACTGCTGAGGACAACATCCTCTACTTCAACAACGGTAAAGAGGCTGACGCTACAGACAAGGCAAAGTATGGTACTGTAGAGGAGATTGACGTGGACGTGCCAGAGACAACACTCGTTCTCAACGGTGTTGACATGCTCAAGAGATACTTCCGCCCGGTTATCACATCAAACGCTGCTAACAACGGCTTCGGCGCTCATGAATGGGCTTATCCTTTCAAGACAAATATTGCTAAGCTTCCTGGTTATGCTTATGAGGTGGTTCTCGGTCCGGACATGCTCGCACAGTACCCTCTCGTAGCTAACTGCGACGAGAAGAATATCGGCGTTATGAAACCTGGCATCAACACTACTCTTTATCCTTGGATAGAGTACGTTCGTCAGGACGGTCTAAACACACTCTCTAACGGTCAGAACGAGGCACAGCAGTCTAACCGCTGGACAGACCTCAACCCTGTAACAGACGAGGAAGGCACATGGCTCCAGGTAACTGGCAAGAACGGTTCTGTAAACTGCCCGGTAGTAGGTGGCAACAACGGAAAATGCCTCAAGCTGTATGTTAAGGGCGTTACTAATGTAACTATATTTGCTACAGGTTCTGCTTCTGGTTCAGCAGCTGACGGAAACGCTATCGTTGTGAATGCTATAAGCACAGAGGGAACAGAAATATCTGCTAAGTCTGGTGCCGGCAGTATTTATGGCAAGGGAACAAAGTCCACTTCACTTGACCTTGTACTCATTGAGGATGAGGGTTTTGAGATTACGATCACATCTGCTAACAAGGACATCCAGATCACAGGTATCCGCCTTGATACAGATGACGATACAATATTCCCGGTTTGCCACGCTCCTGGCGAGAAATATCCTGGCACAAACTACGAGGTTGTTCTCGGTCCGGACATGCTCGCTCAGTATGCTCTCGTCGACAACCCAGAGACAACAAAGCCAGGCATCAATGTTGAGGAATATCCTTGGATTACATACGTACGCGGTGACGGACTTAACGTTCTTACAAACGGACAGAATGAGGCACAGCAGTCTAACCGCTGGACAGACCTCAACCCTGTAACAGGCGAGAAGGGCACATGGCTCCAGGCAACAGGCAAGAACGGTTCTGTCAACTCTCCTGTTATCTCAGCTGAATGGAACAAGTACATGACAGTGGCTATCCAGGACGCTACCAAGTTCAAGGTTTATGCTACAGGTTCTGCAAGCACGACAGAGGCAACTCAGGATCATCTTATACTTACAGCAACAGCTAACGACGGCACACAGGTCGTTGCCGCAACAACTCCAGGTACTATCTGGGGTAAGGGCAAGGCTTCTGACGCAGCTGAGCTTATTCTTGATCCTATGAAGGCTTACGTAGTAAAGATTGAGTCTGCTGTTAAGGATATCCAGATCACAGGCTTCAACCTTACAGGTACAGACCTTACTGTAGCTCCGAAGGATGAGGATCCAGCACTTGGCGACGTAACAGGTATTGAGGAGGTGAAGACAGAGGTTTCTGTTGAGACACCTGCTTACAACCTCGCTGGTCAGCGTGTAAACGCTAACGCTAAGGGTATCATCATAAAGAATGGCAAGGCCTTTATCGTTAAGTAAGAAAGTGTAATACGACTATATTTAAGGGGTGTATCAGCATCGGCTGATGCACCCCTCTTTTCAGTTTTATGTTATCCATACTCTTTTCTTTTTTCTTTTATGCCAACTACGGTCAGTCTGCGGCTTTCTCACAGTCATGTCCGGAGATAGGGGGTGTTCATGCACAGCCGGGGTGTGTAGCTGTCGCCATGGCACATGTCATGGCACATAATGCTTTCCCTACAAGCTGCGAGGGAGCTGTGTCATACACCTCGCCGTCGCACGGCATTTCGGTTAAGGAGGACTTCTCTGCCGTTTCCTTCGACTGGCAACGGCTGCGCAATCCTTCTTCCGCTGCTGACACTCTTGAGATATCACGGATGTTGTACCTCTGTGGTGCTGCTGCACGTACAGACTACCGTATTCAGAACAGTACGGCGTCATTCCCTTCCATGCTTTCCGCTTTGGTAAAGAATTTCCACTATGACCCCGACATGGCGATTTATTCCCGCGAGTGTTACGACAGGGCGACGTGGCACTCCATTCTCATGAATGAGCTGGATGAAGGTCGTCAGGTGATTATGCAGGCTAATGATGTCAGTCAGGGAAGCCATGCCTTTGTAATAGACGGTTATCAGATACTCTCTTCCGACACCCTCTTCCATGTCAACTGGGGATGGGAAGGGCTGTATAACGGCTACTATAACATTGACAGGCTTAATCCAGGAAACTACCTTTTTTCTGAAGAGCGACGTATCGTCGTCTCCTGCCAACCAGACGATGAGGTGCAGAAAGTGAAGCAGTATCTGGAGTGCAGGGTAACGTTGTCTGACACGGTGGTTATACCGGGACAGAACGGCGTGAGAGCGGATATAGAGGTGGTGAACCGAGCGTACCGTAATTTCAGCGGCAGTTACATTGTCTATCTTGTAGATGACAAGGGCGTGAGGACAAAGATTTCAAGAAAGGAATATACTGGTGACATGCAGACAAACTACAGTCATAGTTCCTCCTTCACCTTTACCTCGCCAGATGTTCCCGGAATATATACTCTTGTTTTGGAGGCTTCACCGTATGCCACCTATACTTATTTCACACCCTTGGCTTTTGGCGATACGAGCTTGGACGTAAACGATGCATCTGCAATACAGAGCCCGACAGTGGAGCCTGCGGATGATGACAGAGCGTATGACCCATCCGGTCGCCGCATGATTACACCGCAAGGCTTGGTGATCAAGAAAGGCAGGAAATATCATGTCCTGAAGAAATAATGCTCCTGACAAGCAGGTGTGTAGAATCAAAACCGCACCATGCGGCATGATTTTGCACACCTTCTGTACTGCTATTTTTATTAACAATATTAAAAGCGGCAGAGAAAATTTGGCTATATCAACTGAAATGCTTAATTTTGCAACTTCAAAGTGTTCATATAAAACGAATTTTCTGTGGGGCACTTGCCCTTTTGACACACTGCAGAAGGTAAGTGATTATTATGGTCAACCTATAGTCCCACATTAACCACGACGGGGAGCTTAAGTCCCTGTCAAATAAAAATGAGCGTAACAAGCATAGCACAGAACCTGTTTTTCGCAAGAAGACAGAAAGAGCTGCAGAAACATCTCACCCAAGGAGCTGAGATACAGCGTAACGTACTGAAAAGCCTTTTGCGCCGTGCGGAAGATACAGAGTACGGGCGAAACCATGCTTTCTCTGCCGTGAGAGACTATGAGACATTCTGTCAGGATGTTCCTTTGAACGACTATGAGTCGTTGAAACAGGACATCGACCGCATGAGGCATGGTGAGAAAGATATACTCTGGCCGGGACAGGTCAGATGGTATGCGAAATCAAGTGGTACGACAAATGACAAGTCGAAGTTCATTCCTGTTTCGCAGGAGGGACTGCAGAAGATACATTATGCCGGAGGCACAGACAGTGTCGCCCTGTATCTCATGAACAACCCTCATTCCCGTATCTTCGACGGGCGCGCTCTTATTCTCGGCGGTTCACACCAGTCGAACTACAATATCCATGGCTCTCTCGTCGGCGACCTTTCCGCTATCCTTATAGAAAACATCAACCCTTTGGCAAATTTTGTTCGTGTGCCGAAGAAAAAGACCGCCCTGCTCTCAGACTTTGAGGTGAAGAGAGAGAGGATAGCTCAGGAGACGCTTCATAAAAATGTCACGAATATCTCCGGCGTACCGTCGTGGATGCTCTCCGTATTGCTTCGTGTCCTTGAACTGTCAGGGAAGAGCCATCTGGAAGAGGTATGGCCGAACCTTGAGGTGTTTTTCCACGGAGGCATAGCCTTCACGCCATACCGCAAGCAGTATGAGCAGCTTATCACGAAGAGCGGCATGCACTATGAGGAGACATACAATGCCTCGGAGGGTTTCTTCGGCATACAGTCCGACCCCGCAGACAAGTCTATGCTTCTCATGCTCGACTACGATGTCTTCTATGAGTTTATTCCTATGGACGAGTTCGGAACGCCGTCGCCCAACGTCGTACCTCTTTGGGGCGTGGAGACAGGCAAGAACTATGCCATGGTAATCACCACGTCATGCGGACTATGGAGATATATCATAGGTGACACGGTGCAGTTCACCTCATGCAATCCTTACAAATTCATCATTACGGGAAGGACAAAACATTTCATCAACGCTTTCGGCGAAGAGCTTATCGTGGACAATGCCGAACAGGGCCTTGCTTATGCCTGCCTTGAGACAGATGCAGAAGTATTGGAATACACCGCGGCACCGGTATTCATGGATGAGAACGGCAAATGCCGTCACCAATGGCTTATAGAGTTCTCACGTGAGCCTTCCGACCTTTCACGCTTTGCCTCTCTTCTTGACTCGAAACTTCAGGAGATCAATTCCGACTATGAGGCAAAACGTTTCAAGGACATCACCTTACAGCCTCTTGAGATTGTCAAGGCGAAGCCGGGGCTTTTCCATGCTTGGCTGAAGCAGCGCGGAAAGCTCGGAGGGCAGCATAAGGTGCCACGACTGTCAAACTCACGAGAGCATATCGAGCAGTTGCTTCGACTGAACAAATAAGGTGGGGCGCTGAAAGCAGGATTCTTTTTGGCATGATTCCCTGATAAGAATGAGATACAATAACAGGACTATGTAGAATGAAACATAACAACGAAAACGATACGAGATACTCTTACCGCATGCTGCTTATGGCGTTTGTCGTAGTGGCATCGGTAGGCTTTGTCACGACATTCCTCGCCTCGTGTGCGAGAATGGGACAGCCGGACGGAGGATGGTTTGACGAGGTGCCACCACGTGTTGTCGGCGCTTCTCCGGCAGAGCGTTCTACAGATGTCACCTCACGACGTATCGACATACGTTTCAGCGAATATATCAAGGTTGACAATGCTACGGAGAATGTAGTCATCTGTCCGCCGCAGATAGAACAGCCGGAGATAAAGACCGTAGGAAAGTCCATCCGCATAGACCTTAAGGACTCGCTGAAGCCCAACACCACATATACCGTAGATTTCTCCGACGCTATCTCCGACAATAACGAGGGCAATGCCATGGGAAACTACACGTACGTCTTCTCTACCGGCAAGAACATCGATACCCTTGAAGTGTCAGGCTATGTCCTCAACGCAGAAGACCTGGAGCCAGTGAAAGGCTCTTTGGTAGGACTTTATGACAACCTCTCCGACACTGCCTTCACCACCTTGCCCATGCTTCGGATAGGCCGTACCGACGGCTCAGGACATTTCCGCATCCGTGGCATAGCTCCCGGAAAGTATCGTGTCTTCTCGCTTATAGACAGCGACGGCGACTTCCGACTCTCGCAACGTGGCGAGCAGTTAGGCTTCTCTGCCGACATCATAACCCCTACGAGCAAGCCAGACACTTATCAGGACACCACGTGGGTTGACTCCCTGCATATCGCGGACATCAAGCAGATGCCGTACACACATTTCCTTCCCGATGACATCTGTCTCCTCTCCTTCGTACAAATGCAGACAGAGAGGTATCTCATAAAGACAGAGCGCAACCTCCCCGAGCGAATGATGGTATATTTCAGTACCCCGTCAGACACCCTCCCTCTCTTCCGCGCTCTGAATTACGATGACAAGGACGCGTATGTCATAGAAACCTCAGCGAAGAAAGACACTATAACATACTGGTTGAGAGACACTACGTTGGTTAATCAGGATACCCTTCGTGTGGAGATGACATATACCATGACCGATACACTCGGAGCCCTCGTGTCGCAAACCGACACTGTAGAGTTCCTCCCGAAAATCGCTTATGAGAAACGTCTGAAGAAACGCATGGACGACATAGAGAAATGGGAGAAGAGTGCGGAGAAAGCACGTAAGAAAGGTCGCGAGCCTGCTCCCCATCCCGACCTCAAGTTCCTCTCTCCGAAGGTCGCCGTACCGGATAAGATGTCTCCAGACAAGAATATCATGCTGACATTCGAGACACCTCTTGAGAGCATTGACACCACAGCGATACATCTCTACTCTAAGATAGACACGCTATGGTACCGCTCACCGGTAGAGATAAGCGACAGTGGCTTGCCGCCCCGAACGTATGTCATACGTGGCGAGTGGCGTCCCGGCACGGAATATTCCCTTGAGATAGACTCTGCGGCATTCCGAAATATCTACGGTCATGTCTCGAAGGAGATTAAACAAGGTGTCAAGATCGGTGAGGACAAGAGTTATGCCTCGCTCTTCGTAGAGATGAAAGGCATAAGGAATGATACTGCCGACGTTATCGTAGAGATGCTTGACAAAAACGGCAACTGTGCTTACCGAACTGTCGCTTTGCGTGATACGGCAGAGTTCTATTATATCTCTCCGGGCGAGTATTTCCTACGCGCTGTTGTTGACGCCAACCGTAACGGAGTATGGGACACGGGAGAATATTCCGAACAACGTCAGGCGGAGGAGGTGTACTATATGCCGGACGCTGTAGAGTGTAAGGCAAACTGGGACCATACCGCAGTCTTCGACGTATCACGCACCCCACGTTTTCTCCAGAAACCACGCTCTTTGGTAAAGCAGAAAGAGGAGAAGAAACAGAAACGGAAAGACCAGAACGCTGAACGTGCGAAGAAACTCAAGATACCTTACGACCGTGAGGCGGTGAACAAACTGTTTTGATTTGACAGCCTTGCGGCTGTACCTTAACCTTGACCTTAACCTTGACTAAAGAATAAGGTCTGTCTTAACCTATGACTGATCTCGGTCTTAAGTTATGACTGATCTCTGTCTTAAGTTATGACTGATCTCTGTCTTAAGTTAAGGTCAAGGTTAAGATTTCAGGTTTCAGGTTTCAGGTTTCAAGGTTTCAGGTTCCAAGGTTAAGGTCAAAGTTAAGGTCAAGGTTAAGGTCAAGGTTAAGGTCAAGGTTAAGGTCAAGGTTAAGGTCAAGGTTATTTTTCAAAAGAAATCATAATTTTTTGCATTATAAGGTTTTATGTCATTAATTTGTTGTAACTTTGCACATTAAATGTGGAGAGCTGCAATGACAGTACTCCGTATGATAAGAAAAGATTATTAAAAACGATAAAAAAGAATGGACAAACTAAGTTATGCGTTGGGTATCGGCATAGGCACCCAACTGTCACAGCTCGGGGCGGAAAGCCTTGTTGTTGAAGATTTTATGCAGGCTGTAAAGGATATCCTTGCTGGTGAAGAGCCAAAGATATCGCAGCAGGAAGCTCAAAAGCTCGTAAACGATTTCTTCCAGAGACATGAGGAACGTGAGATGGAGCGTAAACGTGAGGCAGGAAAGGCGGCTAAAGAAGCCGGAGAGAAATATCTTGCCGAGAACCTTAAGAACCCGAAGGTCATACAGACACCTTCCGGACTACAGTATGAAGTCCTCGTAGAAGGCACAGGCCGCAAGCCGAAGGCTACGGACACCGTGAAGGTACATTATGAGGGTTTCCTCACCGACGGCACAGTCTTTGACAGCAGCATACAGCGCGGAGAGCCTATCTCCTTCCCTCTCAACGGCGTTATAGCCGGTTGGACAGAAGGCTTGCAGCTTATGGCAGAGGGAGCAAAGTACCGTCTGTACATCCCTTACAACCTCGCTTACGGCGAGCACGGAGCAGGGGCAAGTATTCCTCCTTACGCAGCTCTCATTTTCGATGTTGAGCTCATCGAAGTACAGTAATTACGTCACGTGCAGAATACTTAAGCGCGAAAACAGAAACAACCAATAATTATTTTTTAATATACAAATGAAGAAAATAGCATTTTGGGCTCTTGGAGCCATCGCAGCAATGAGCTTTGGCTCTTGCGGCAATTCAACACCAAAGGCAGACCTTAACGACGAGCTCGATACTTTGAGCTACGCTATGGGTATGGCACAGACAAACGGACTGGCAGAATATCTCGTGCAGAGCATGGGTGTAGACTCTGTCTATGCCGATGATTTCATCAAAGGTCTCAACGAAGGTGTCAGCGCCGGCGACGACAAGAAGAAGGCAGCTTACTATGCCGGAATCCAGATTGGACAGCAGATCTCTACACGTATGATCAAAGGTCTGAACAACGAGATTTTCGGTGAGGACTCTACCAAGACAATCTCCCTCAAGAACTTCATGGCAGGCTTCGTGAACGGTTATACCGGAAAGGGAGGTCTCATGACCCTTGACGAGGCAAGCCTCAAGGCACAGATAATGATGGAGAAGGTTAAGGCAAAGGCTATGGAAGAGCAGTACGGCGAGAACAAGAAAGCCGGTGAAGACTTCCTCGCAAAGAACAAGAACGCTGAGGGCATCGTGACACTTCCTTCAGGCGTTCAGTATAAAGTCCTCAAGGCTGGCACCGGAGCGATACCTGCTGACACATCAACGGTGAAGGTACACTATGAGGGAACACTCCTCGACGGAACAGTCTTCGACAGCAGCTACAAGCGTGAAGAGCCAACAACCCTCCGTGCCAATATGGTTATCAAGGGTTGGACAGAAGCCCTCACCCACATGCCTGTAGGTTCTACCTGGATGGTTTACATCCCTCAGGAGCTTGCTTACGGCGCACGTCAGGCAGGTCAGATCAAACCTTTCTCAGCACTTATCTTCAAGATTGAGCTTATAAGCATAGAGAAGTAAGGCAGAGCTAAAACATACATTCGGGAAATGAAATACAGAGTATTAGTGATAGCACTCGCCGTTATGGCGGGTGTTTCTTTTTCAACTGCCAAGGCAGAGAAAAAGAGCAAGAAAAGCAAGAAAGCCGCAGTAGAGCAGCAAGCGGAGAAAGCATGCTGCCGCACCTTAAGCGAGAAAGACACGCTGAGCTATGCCACGGGCCAGATGCTCACAAGAGGTCTTATGGAATATATCACCGAACAGCTGAAGGTGGACACGGCATACATGGACGTGTTCTATAAAGCCTTGGAACAGTCGCTCGTGGCTGTGGAGACCCCTGAGCAGACAGCCAAGGAGGGAGGACTGAAGGTGGCTAACATGGTTAAGACGAACATGCTGCCACAGATGAAGCAAAGACTTGAGGAACTGAACCTCCCATTCAACGAGGAGGTGTTCAAGAGAGGCTTCCTCGACGCTGTAGGGAAAGACACCACGCTGTTCACCGTTGACAATGCTGCTGCCTACCATGACAAGGTGACCTCTGTCGCCAAGGAGAAACAGGCAGAGGAACTTATAGCTGTAGGAAAGGCGTTCCTTGAGGAGAACGGCAAAAAGGCTGACGTCAAGACCCTTCCTTCCGGCTTGCAGTATAAGGTGATTCGTCAGGGCGACGGTCCTGTAGCGGAAGGCGACGAGAAGGTCACGGTGAAGTATGAGGGCCGTCTCCTCGACGGAACAGTCTTCGACAGCAGCTACAAGCGTAATCCGCAGACCACCACATTTAGTCCACGTCAGGTCATAAAGGGTTGGACAGAAGCTCTCTACCTCATGCCGGAAGGCTCGGAGTGGGAGCTGTATATCCCCCAGCATCTTGCTTACGGCGACCGCCCAGCAGGAAAGATCCCTCCTTACTCTACCCTCATCTTCAAGATAGAAGTGGTAAAGGTCGAGAAGGCTGTAAAACAGGAAGAGCAACCGGCAGAGAAGGATGTAAAGACAGTAAAGAAACCTGTAAGGAAGGCTGTGCGGAGCAAGAAATAACCTAAAGGTGGGTTCTATAAATTCCCACCGTCTAAATGTTATTAATTATGGGTTGACGTTTTGACATCTTTCCGTTTCTCTCTGGCGCATACTGCCAGTTTTCTCAGTCACGATGCCCGCATCGCTCCTTCTAAAACTGACACTCTGCTCTCAGAGATAATTCGGAAATCTGACAAAGCGAATTTATAGAACCCACCTAAGGTGGGTTCTATAAATTACCGCCTCAACCGTACAGGGTGAAATAATTTCTTGACTCCTCGCAAAAAAAAGCAGGTCTGCGCCAATGGGTATTGTCCCATAGGTGCAGACCTTTTTCTGTTTAGTGTGTTTTTATTGTTTCCTCAGCGTCGTCGTGCAGAGAGGGTTGAGCCTTCATCTTTTTATCCTATCTCAATCATCCTTCCGCATTTCGCCTCTTCCCGTGGAGCGAGTTTTGGCATTGTTATGGTAAGCACGCCGTCCTCTACCTTTGCCGATATGCCGTCCTTGTCGACATTCTCCGGGAGGATATACGACTGCTGGTAGTTCGTGTATGAGAACTCACGGCGAAGGTAACGTTCCTTCTTGTTCTCTTCCTTATGCTCCTCCTTGTGCTCCATCTTGTTCTCTATAGATACCTCCAGGTTGCCGTCGTGGTTGACGTTCACCCTGCAGAACTCCTTCTTTATTCCAGGAGCGGCAATCTCCATAGTGAAGTTCTTTGCGTCTTCCTTGACGTTTACTGCTGGCGCTGTGGCGTTCATTTTCGGCATCCAGTCACTGTTGAAGAAATCATCGAATACTGTTGGAAACCAACTTCTGTTCATTACTGGTAGCATAATCATAATCTCCTATATTTTTATGTGAAAGGCGTTATGCGGAGCTTTTCTCCGTTGTGGCTTCTCACGTTGTTTCTGATTCCTGAGGTCTTCGTCGGCCTTTCGGTTTCTGCCCGTTATGTTGCAAGAAAAGTGCCAGGGTGGGGTAGTGTCCAAAAATGTCATATCCCGTGACTTTCTGTCACTTCTCTTTTTAACCTTGTTAATAATCTCTGTCAAAATGTCCAACCCTAAAAGCATTTTTTTCTTTCTTTCTTTGCAAGAGACAAGACTTTTTGCTACCTTTGCAAAGAAAATGTTATCTTTCCATTGTTTACCAACGGCAAGGACTATCGAAAGTTGAATTAGCGACTATATTCTGAAGCATTAGCAACAATATTCTGAAGCAATAATAAAAAAATAATATATAAATTAAAGAAAACTATGTCAGAAAAGAAAGTTGCCCTTATTACGGGCGTTACAGGTCAGGACGGTTCTTATCTCAGCGAGTTCCTGCTTTCCAAGGGTTATGAGGTTCACGGCATCATACGCCGCTCTTCAGTAGACTACCGTGAGCGCATAGCACATCTTGAGGGCACTCCTCATTTCCACCTTCACTATGCTGATATGGGCGACTCCATGTCGCTCGTGAAGCTCGTCGGCAAGGTGCAACCATCGGAGATATACAATCTTGCGGCTCAGAGCCACGTGCAGGTCAGCTTCGACGCTCCGGAGTTTACCGCCGATGTCGATGCCGTCGGCGTGTTGCGCATACTCGAAGCCGTTCGCACAAACCATCTTGAGAAGTCATGTAAGATATATCAGGCTTCAACGTCTGAGCTCTACGGCAAAGTCGAGGAGGTTCCGCAGAACGAGAATACTCCGTTCCACCCCTACAGCCCTTATGCCGTTGCGAAGCTTTACGGCTACTGGATTATCAAGGAATACCGTGAGGCTTACGACATGTTCTGCTGCTCCGGCATCCTCTTCAACCATGAGAGCGAACGCCGTGGCGAGACCTTCGTGACACGTAAGATCACCCTTGCTGCGGCACGCATAGCCCAGGGCAAGCAGGAGTGTGTCAACCTCGGCAACCTTGACTCGCTCCGCGACTGGGGCTATGCCAAGGATTACGTGGAGTGTATGTGGCTCATCCTCCAGCACGACAAACCTGAGGACTTCGTCATTGCTACTGGCGTTCAGCATACCGTGCGTGAGTTTGCCACCCTCGCCTTCCATTATGCCGGCATAGAGCTGCGTTGGGAAGGGGAAGGCATCAACGAGAAGGGCATCGACGTGAAGACGGGAAAGACCGTCGTAGCTGTCAGCGAGGACTTCTACCGTCCTACCGACGTCGTGAACCTCTGGGGCGACCCGACAAAGGCTAAGACCGAACTGGGCTGGAACCCTCAGACCACCACGTTCGAGGAACTGGTGAAAATCATGGTGCAGCACGACATGCAGAAGGTTGCGGCAGACCATATAGCAGGTGTCATGAAGACAAACCTTGCCGAATATCTTGAAAAGGGTATAGTAAAATAAGGTATAAAGACACGAAGACGATGATGAAGCTTGATGCAAAGATATATGTCGCAGGACATAGAGGCATGGTGGGCAGCGCCATAGTCCGCGAGCTGCAACGTCAGGGATATACCAATATCCTCACACGCACACATAAGGAGCTTGACCTCACTCGCCAGGAGGCTGTAGAGCGGTTCTTCGCCGAGGAGAAGCCGGAATATGTCTTCCTCGCAGCAGCCAAGGTTGGTGGCATCATAGCCAACCAGAGTGCCTTGGCGGACTTTATGTATGACAATATGGTTTTGGAGATGAACGTGATCCACAGCGCATGGCGAAACGGTTGCAAGAAACTGGAGTTCCTTGGCTCGTCATGTATCTATCCCCGCATGGCTCCACAGCCTATGCCAGAGAGCTGCCTGCTCACCGGCGAGCTTGAGAAGACAAACGAAGCCTATGCCTTGGCGAAAATCAGCGGACTGAAATATTGTGAGTTCCTAAACCGACAGTACGGCACGGACTATATCTCTGTCATGCCTACAAACCTCTATGGTCCTAACGACAACTATCATCCTGAGCATTCCCATGTCCTCCCAGCCCTCATACGCCGTTTCCATGAGGCTAAAGAGGCGGGAGTGAGAGAGGTGACATGCTGGGGCGACGGCTCTCCACTGCGTGAGTTCCTTTACGTTGATGACCTTGCCAACCTTTGCGTCTTCCTTATGAACAACTATTCCGGCAACGAGACGGTAAATGCCGGTACGGGTAAGGAACTGACGATAAAGGCTCTTACAGAGCTTGTGGCAAAGGTCGTGGGCTATAACGGCGAGATAAAGTGGGACACCTCACGTCCAAACGGCACGCCACGCAAACTGCTCGATGTCAGCAAGGCGACACAGCTTGGCTGGACATACAAGACAGAACTGGAAGACGGCATACGCCTCGCATACGACGACTTCCTTACTAACCCTATGAGGGCGGAACGCTGAGTGCCTTCTACGCCAGTTGTTGCCGGTTAACAACAGTTTGAAGAAAGGGCAAAAGCATATATCTCAGGATTTAATGCTTTTGCCCTTTCTTCTTGATTCCTCGGCTAACAAACCCAGGGTGTCGCTTCGCTCTGCCCTGGGCTATGTGCTTTTCCCCTTTGGGGCGTTCCTTCCAGCCTAAGCCGTCAACATACTCTTCAACCGTATATTTCCTTTATGCCTATAAAAAACCATGCCATAAAAAACCTATGCCTATAAAAATATTTCTTTATGCCTATAAAAATATTTCTCTATGCCTATAAAAAAATATTTTTATGCCCATAAAAAAAATCATACCTCCAAATCGTCTTTCTCTTCCTTCTGTAGGACGTTGCCGTTTGCCTTTTTTTTCGTTGTTGTAGCATACTCCTTCGGTGACATCCCCTTTATTTTCTTGAAGCAACGGCTGAAATACTTCGGGTCTGTGAAGCCGCAGCGGTATGCTATGTCAGAGATGTTCGGGTTCTCGCCGCTGTTCTCCAAGAGGCGTGTGGCATAGTTTATCTTCACGTGCTGCAGATAGTTTATAGGTGAATATCCCAGATGTTTCCGACATAGGACATACAGCTTCGAACTGCTCATGTTCATGTGGTCGGCGAAAGCGTCTACCGTAATCGACGAGTCTCCGACATGTTCCTTGGCGAAGAGCTTCGCCTGCTCCACAAAACGCCCGTTGTCGCACTCCTGCATCATCTCCTCCTGCTTCACGCTGACGAGGTCGCTATTGTTTGAGACAAGGTCTTTTATGCGTGTCGTCATGAACTGCAGCTGCTCAGAGGTCTTCAGCCGATAGTCTCCGCTCTCTTTCTTCAGTCTTCTGATATACGTCGTCGTGCGCCATATTATTCCTGCGCATACCATGAGAGCCACGCCGTAGAGCATCCATGCCGTGCGCGTCTCGTTGAATGCCGGCTTGCGTATCACCACGATGCTCCTCTCGTTGTCCGTCCATACTCCGTCGCTGTTCGTGGAGCGTATCCTCAGCGTGAACCGCCCTCCGGGGACATTGCTGTAGTACACGTGGTTGTCGATGGTGTAGTTCCACTCCGTGTCCATGCCGTCCATCCTGTAGGCGTACGTCACAGGCTCGTGGCGTGAGAAGTCAAGGGCAGAGAACTCCACGAAGAGGCTCTTCTCGTCGGGCGAGAGCGTCACCGTGTCCGGACAATGGATGGCAATGCGCGGAACGTACGCACTCTTCCTCATGTCGTTGACGTGGAACGCCATGACGCCCTGTGTGGTGCCTATCATCATGGTGCCTTCTGCGAGTGTCAGCGGTGCGGCTTCGCTGAACATGAACATTCCCTCGAAATGTGACTTCGTGAAGTTCTCCACCTTTCCGCTGACCCCTTCAATCTTCGTCAGCGAGGTGTTGCCCACCGCCCAGACATTGCCGTAGCAGTCCTCGGCGAGCGAGAGGAAGATGTCTGTCGCCGTGTTTCCCAAAGAGTTATATACCGTGAAGCGTATGTTGTCAGAGAGCAGGTCCTTGCCGTCAGAGTTGGTGACACACAGCCCGCCGCCGCTCGTCGCCACAAATACTTTTCCTTCTTTTGTCTGTATGACGTCATTTATGTCGTTGGTAGGCAGCGAGGTGTCGTCGGCAGGTCTTCTGACATTCCTGTAGAACGTCATCTCCCCCACGTTGTCTATGATTGCTGCCGTATATAGTCCGTTGCTCGTTGCCAAGATCATGATGTCGTTCCTGGTGATGCACATGCCGTGGATCTTTTTGGCTTCCTTAGGGTATTTCTTCATGACGTTGTTCATGTTCCGGAACTTCACAGTGCCGTCGGCATTTTCGGTGAGGAGGTTCACGCCACCTCCGAAGGTTGCCACCCAGAGCCTTCCGCTACTGTCTTCCCGGATGGAGTAAATGCCGTCGGCACTCAGCGAGGAGGCACTGCCGTCGGGAGTATAGTGCGTCACGCTGAAGCGTGTGCCGTCCTTCACCAAGCGGTAGAGCCCTCCAGGCTTGCACCCTATCCATATCCTTCCCTTTCGGTCTTCATAAAGAGAGTAGGCATTTTTTCCGAAAGGCTTTCTCGTTGTCGACAGCCTTCCGTCGGCGGTGAGGTATTCCGACGTCTCTCCTCTTCTGCTGATACGGATATATCCGTTCATGTCGCTAATCCATATCCTCTCCGAGCGGTCGGCGAGGAAAGCCCTGACAATCTCTGCGGTCTCGCTGCCCACCTTCTGCGGTGATAGCTTCTCTGGACAGAACTCTATACGTTCGAAGCCACGGTTAGAACGCACCCATACCCCGCCCTGGTTGTCTATGAGCCTCACCTTCAGCCTCCCGATGTTCTGATATTCCGGCAGGCTGTTTATCCGTGCTATCCATTCCGGGTATTCTATATCCTTCGAGCGCTTCGTAAACTTCCTGTCGGTAGCCTTGAAACGTCCCGTCTTCTTCGAGAAGAGATACATCTTGCCTTGCGACAGACAGAGGATGTCGTCGCCGTGCTCCTCGATATACGCTATATGGCTCGACTCTAACGGACAGTCGTCGCCGGAGAACGCCTTGAACGTCTTGAAGCGATGGCCGTCATAGCGCAGCAGTCCGTCGCGCGAGGCGAACCATATCAGCCCCTGCGAGTCCTGGAAGCCATGTTGGATGTCGGACACCATCAGTCCGTCGTCCTCGTCAAAATGTGTTATGTGGTATCGCATCTGTCGTGCGCCATGAGCGGAGAAGAAAGACACGAGGAATAGCGTCAGTACAAGGAGTCCTTTCCTGACACGAGACTGAAAGCTAAGATAGGTAGAGAATAGGGATGAAGATGTCATAATTATCTTGAGAAATAGATTAAGGTGGGTTCTGTTAATTCACTTTGTCAGATTTCCGAATTATCTCTGAGAGCAGAGTGTCAGTTTTAGAAGGTTTCTGTCCCCCGGGAAACGGGGGAACCGAAGGGGGTGTAAAGACCATTGACCGATGCGGGCATCGTGACTGAGAAAACTGGCAGTATGCGCCAGAGAGAAACGGAAAGATGACAAAACGTCAACCCCTAATTAATAACATTTAGACGGTGGGAATTAATAGAACCCACCTTTAGGTAGGATATGCCTGGTTAAGGTTGGACAAAATTAATAAAAATATTCAAGAATTACGCACAATTATGATTTTTTTTTAATAAGTGAAGTGTCTTCGCCCTGCAGCCATACACAAAAACTATATATTTCTATTCATATTATACTTTTATCCAACCTAAATGAATTTTTGTCCACCTTATAGGCCGCTTAAAAAACTAACTTTGCAAAATACAGATCCTGCCAAGGTGCAATAATCCACCTTCCGATGATACATTCCCGAGGTACGGACACCCTGACTTTCTTACAGAAATACCTAACTAAATTATAAAAAACACATCATGCAAAGAATGCACCAAAACAAGACTCTGACCATTTCTGCCTTGAGGGCTGTCATGGTCGTGGCGCTCGCCACAGGCACGTTTGGAACCACGGTATGCTCCGCCAGCCCGTCGCCCGGGACATATAGTGCGGCGGCTCCTCAGTCAAAGATTACCGGCACTGTGGTTGACGAGAACGGTGACCCTATGATAGGTGTCACCGTAAAGGTGAGGGGAACAGCTACCGGCGTAATAACCGATGTCAACGGCTCGTTCACCATAACCGCAGAAGTGGGCAAGCAGCTTGAGCTGTCGTACGTAGGATATGAGACGTTAGTGGTGAAAGCTACCTCGAAGCCTATGACGCTGAAGCTGTCACCAGACGCGAAACTCATGGACGAAGTCGTCGTGATAGGCTACGGCTCGGTAAAGAAACGCGACATGCTGGGAGCCATCTCCTCTGTCAAGTCTGACGAGATTACGCAGTCGCCGACGATGAACGCCATGGAGGGCCTTCAAGGCAAGATTGCCGGCTTGGACATAACGCGTGAGTCGGGTGCGGCAGGCTCGACACCTACCGTGCTGCTTCGTGGACAACGCTCCATAGACGGCAACAACGCTCCTCTGTATGTCATAGACGGTATCACGGGTGGAGACATCTCTAACCTCAACACAAACGACATCGAGAGCATGGAGGTGCTTAAGGACGCATCGTCAACGGCGATATACGGTTCTGCCGGTGCCAACGGTGTCATAATAATCACCACGAAGCAAGGCACGAAGGGACGCGTGCAGATAGACTTCAACGCCTACGTCGGTCTGAACTGCATGCCGGCATATCCCGAGACATACCAGGGAAAGGCATGGGTGGACTACATGCGCACCGGTCTGGAGGCATATTACGGAAAGACGCTTCAGGACATCTATCCCGAGGCAACGGGCGACGCAGAGCTTCAGGACCGTCTCTTCAACGCCTACGGTCTCTCGCCGGAAGCCATAGACTGCTATAACACGGGGAAATTTATCAACTGGAAAGACGCCATACTCCAGACGGGCATAGAGCAGAACTACAGCCTCTCTGTCCGTGGCGGCGGAGAGAAGGTGTCGTCATATATGAGTGCGGGCTATCAGGACGAGCAGGGCATGTACCGCAACGACCGCTACAACAAGCTTACCTTCCGTGCCGGTACGACATACGACGCCAACAAGCTCATCACGCTCGGCTTCAACCTCGACGTGACTCACAAAAACCAGGACAAACGCAACTCACGCCTGTCGAAGACACTCAATGCCGTGCCTCTCGGCGAGGTGTATAACGAAGACGGAACGCTGAAACGCAACCCTACGGGAAATGTCACGGACTATGTGAACATCATGGCTGACGACCTGCCTTTCGCTTATCTGAACAACTCCAAGTCGACAAAGCTCGGCATCACGCCGTTCATAGAGATAAAACCTCTCAAGGGACTGTCGTTCAAGTCTATCATAAACACCTCCGTCTCCACGTCACGCAGCGGAGAGTATGAAGGCCTGGACACATATTATAAGCTGACAGGCTCAAGCCAGGACGTAGGCATCCGCACAGCCAACAAGAGGCATAACGACTCGTGGAGCATAGAGTGGCAGAACATCCTGAACTACAACCTGAAGATAAAAGACGCTCACGACATCGGGGCAACGCTCATCATGCAGTGGAACGAGGGAACGAGCGAGAGTTCTTACCTCGGCAACCGTGGCTTCGACTTCGACTCTTACACCTGGAACGCCCTCAATGCCGGCTCACAGGCCTCGGTCAACTCTTCCTACTCGAACAAGAAGAGCCTGTCATACGCCGGACGTCTGACATACAGCTTCCTCGGCAGATACCTCTTCTCAGCCACGATGCGTTGGGACGGCTCTTCCGTACTGTATGACAAATGGGACTCTTTCCCTTCCGTCTCTGTTGGCTGGCGCATCTCTGACGAGCCGTTCATGAAGCCTACGCAGGGCTGGCTCGACAATCTGAAGCTGAGAGCAGGATATGGTATAACGGGCAACTCCAACGTACCAGCCTACTCCTCAAAGACGCTCATAGAGGCTCTCGGCGAAAACCTCAACCTCGGCGGAGGCTCTGTGACGGAGTATATCCTCAAGCAGGAGGTTGCCAACTACGCACTGAGCTGGGAGAAGTCATACAACTGGAACATCGGTCTTGACTTCGGCTTCCTCAACGGACGCATAGACGGAAGCATAGAGTATTATACTACCGACACGAAAGGCGTGCTGTACAAACGTCAGCTGCCTACTGTTTACGGACTCTACAACGCCAAAGCACCTTACACCCTGATGTCTAACGTGGCACGCATCAAGAACAAGGGTGTGGAGCTTACCATAAACACACGCAACATACGCACACGCGACTTCGACTGGAACACGACATTCACGTTCGCCAAGAACGACGAGAAGCTGCACAACATAAACCTCGGAAACGGCACGTCTGTCGACGAGCTGGTGTCGCTCGGACTGTTCATAGACAATCCCGTGGTGACATACTACGGCTACAAGAAGCTGGGAATATGGCAGTTGGGAGAAGAAGATAAGGCGATATGCTTCGGACTCTACCCGGGACAGGTGCGCATAGACACGCCAAACCTGAAATGGGATCCGGACTATGAATATGAAGGCATAGTGACAACAGACCGCATAACGAACGAGAAAGCCGCCGTGAAACGCCACGGAGCATACTATACGGAGGACGCTGACGGAGTAAGGACATACTACAGGGGCGGGTCGCCCGTGTACGACGAAAACGGAAAGATAACGGGCGAGACAGGAGCAAACTACTATTCTCCGCAGGCACGCGACAAGCAGATTCTCGGACATAAGCAGCCTGACTTCACCATAGGTCTTAACAACTCGTTCCGCATTTTCGACTTCGACCTTTCCATTCACGCCGTAATGAGATGGGGACAGATGGTCAACGGTGACCTTCTCGGATATCCTAATGCCACAAACCAGCCTGAATGCTTTGACTACTGGACACCGACGAATCCTACCAACGCCTTCCCTCTCGCACAACTGGGCGTATCAAACGAAGCAAAGAGCGCACTGCAATATGTTGACGGATCGTTCATAAAGATAAAGAACATCACCGTAGGATATAATGTCCCGAAGAGCTTGCTCAGCAAGATAAACCTCTCGAAACTGCGCATATACAGCACGATATACAACCCGTTCATCTGGGCGAAGAATGACATGCTGAAAGGGCTCGACCCAGAAAACACCTCGTCAAGCTTCCCGCTCTACAAGACGGTTGTAATAGGTGTAAACGTTTCATTCTGATAGGCAGGTTCTATTATTAAAAAATAAAAAAGATCTTATGAAGACATTGAAATATACAGCAGCAGCCCTCATAGCGACAGCGATGACGGCATGCAGCATCGACGAGGTGTACAAGACACAGCTCGACCAGGATGTGGTATATAACACCGTAGAAGGCTACAAAGGTCTTGTCAACGCCTGCTACGAAAACCTCTATTACCTCTACGGCAAGGAAGACGGCATCGCCATGCTCGAAATGGGAGACCTCTGGCAGAACGGCAGCTCTACCGGCGGAGCATGGAAAGAGTGTGTCAACAACATCGACTGGAGCACGGAGACTGGCGTAAACAGGGTGATATGGAACGCCATGTACGCCACCGTGGCATACTGCAATACGGCAATATACTATAAAGACAAATGCTCGGTGAGCGACAGCATAACGCTCGACGCAAAAGCCGCCGAGGCGTATTTCATGAGGGCGTTCTCGTACTTCCATATCGTGGAGCAGTGGGGAGGAGTGACACTCACCACGACATCCATGGCGCAGGAGGGTGCAAGAGAATACGCATACCGCAATACTGAAGAAGAGATATACGACCAGATTATCTCTGACCTTCTCTTCGCTTACAACAACCTCCCGGAGTCGCAGGGCGAGGAACGCGGCAGGGCGAACAAATATACTGCGGCAGCCATGCTGACAAAGGCATGGATACAGAGAAGCCGACTGGAGAGGGACTTCAGGGAGAATCCTGACGGAAAGCTGTGGGCAAGCAAAGTGACAGACTCTACGGCGGTGAAATATACCGCCACGCAGTGTGCCGACTCCGCATTCAAATATGCTGAGATCGTTATAAACGAAAGTCCGTACAAGCTCTATGCCTCAACAGCCGAAAAGTCCGGCTCGAACATTGAGTGGGACGGCGAGAACAACAAGAACAACCAGGAGTTCATCATGGTGGAAGCCATAGACCATGAGAACGGCTACAACCCAGAGGCGTGGAACAGAGGACGTACGAGACAGTATTACCTCATGAACATCGGCTCGTCGGCTGACGACTTCGGCGTGACAGGCGAAGGACTGCGTTACGGACGTGCCAACACCACACGCGTTCACCCTACGCTATATCTCCTCAACGACTGCTTCGACCCAAAGCCTGGCAAGAAAGATGTCGCAAACGCCATATACGTCGACAACAGAAACAGGGAGACAACGCCTGACACACGCTTCGACGACACGTTCTACTACAAGTATTTCATAGGAAGCTCGTCGATGGTGGTGCCTTACGACCTGCTGAAACGTTGCGGCAAAGACTCTGTCTTCCTCGCACAGGCTTCACGACGCACCATAACGGGAAATGTCGTGTCGCCGGAACAGGCAAAAGCGAAATATCCGGGACTGAGCTATTATGCTGACAACGGCGCACTCAGCGCTGACTACAAGATAGAGATTGAGGATAACCCGCTCGCTCTGGGATGCTATACGCCGAACTTCCCTATCGACTCGGCATGGGCAGCAAAGAAGAAATACCTCGTGGCAGGACTGCCGGTGCTTGAGAACAACGCCGCACAGACCACGGACGGAAAGCCGGTCAATCCGGGACGTTTCACATACTTCAGCGAGACGGGAGCAGGAGCAAAGGACTCATACCACCGCTCCCTGTCACCTTCGCTTAAGAAGCTCTCGCCGATAAAATACTGCTACACCAACCAGCAGTCGCTCAACGACTTCCCTATCATCCGCCTCACGGACATATACCTCCTCGCAGCAGAGGCGACAGTCATCTCTGGACATAACACGTCGAAGGGACTGGAATACCTCAACGCTGTAAGGAAACATGCGGCACTCTCGACAGATGCAGACAAGATGGTTGTAGGAACAGAGGCCATGAACATTGACTTCCTTGCAAAAGAAAGGGCAAGGGAACTGTGCGGAGAAAACTGGCGCTGGTATGACCTGAAGCGCATGGGCCTTCTCACAGCTATTTATCTCAACGGCGCACGACGCAATATCTACGCTCCGGAGTATCAGCTGAAATGGCGCGTGAGACCTATACCACAGCAGCTCCTCGACCAGATTGCCAACCCTGAAGAGTACGGCACAAACGGATACTGATGCCCCATACTCTCTCCTCCTGTCATGTCCGCCATGCCGTAACAATATGGTGACTCCGGACATGACAGGAGGAAGGTGAAACGCTCCGACGTCCTGCGGCATGGCAAGAGCGTTATGGCTGGGAATACCATACACCATGTAACATCATAATCCTAATTATTAATATTAAAAAAACTATCGTTATGAAAAGAATCTTTACACTTTCGGCAGCATTTGCCATTGCAGCGGGAATGCAGGCGCAAAAAGCTATCAATGTCGACAAGACCATGGTCTTCTATCTCACCAACGACACAAAGACTACGAAGATCGAAGAGGTTTATGACGAAATGACGGGCGACATCATTACCGAAGAGCGGCCGTTCTACTGGCAGGATGCTCTCGCCGTAGATGCTTTCAACAACTGCGGCATACCGCTCAAAGGTACGTCCTCAACAGAGGTTCAGACAAAGATAAACACCCGAAAGGACTATCAGGACCCTCTGACAGGCTTCAACATGCCGGCAGGCTCTTATCGCGGTGTCTTCATAGACAATACGCTGTCGCTGCAAGGTGCTGTTGGCGAGGACAACATCATTGGCTACAGCAACGTGAAGTCTATGGTGCTCTATTTCATTCCTATTCCTATTACCAGGGACAATATCACTGAGGGACGTAACTACAGCCTCGCCGACTATCCTACAGGACGCGTGCAGGCAAAATATGTTGACGCTGCAGGAAAGCAAATAACTAACGAGGGCTACCGTGAGGTGCATATCAACATGATTGCCGACCCGAACTATGTCAGCGAAAACCCTGGCACGCCAGTAGCAAAATATCACGACATACGCACGACGAAGCTCCTCAACCTCACACGCGACGAGACAGACGTGATGAACATCACCGTTGACCAGCCGTATAAAATTGTCGTTAACCTACAGAACAAACTCGACGGGAAAGACTATGACAACCTCTTCCAGGCTGACAACAAACGCAGTGAATATGCCGACTTCATCTGCGACGACACTTCTACAGAGGGCGAGATGTCATACTACTTCTCCGACAAAAACGAGAACCGTCCTTTCGCTGACAATCCGGAGAAATTCTCCAGCTGCGCCACAGGCTACGACTGCGTAGATCAGAAATGGTGTACAAAGATTGACTGGACACCGGAGACAATCATAGCTCTCGCCGTGAAGAAGAGAATGTATCTCGTAGGCATGGCCATCGTCTCGGCTACTGAGGGCAGCGGCTCGAAGTTCATGAACGCTGCAGACCTCGTAAATGCAAAATGGAGCGACAACGCCGTGGCATACGGTGAGCATGGCAGCTCTGGCATAAGCAATATCCAGGCCGTTGACCGTAGGGCAGACAAAGGCACGTTCAACCTCGCCGGACAGCGCGTGGGCAACGACTACAAAGGTGTCGTAATAGAAAACGGAGTGAAGAGGGTAAGACGCTAAAAACCTGCTTGGAAAAGGATGCTCCTTTTCTTTTGGGCGAAAAAGGCGTGAACAGTCACTGCCTAAAAATAATTAGCAGCAAGCCAACAATTTCGGCGAATTAACGTTAACAGTTACACCTGCCGCCACGTGTCGCATATTGCTATATGCACGCATTCGCATGACAATGAAGCGAGGGGGAGAGGTGACGCTGCAAATCCTCGACGCATGAAGGGGGGGTGTGTCAAAAGTAACTGACACGCCCCCTTTGTTCGTGTCGTAGTATGCGTCGATGTATATCATCGTCCTGAGGACGTTGATATACACAGTCCTCATCTTTTGTGTCTTCTCCGCCTCGTCGAGGATGTCGAGAGCCTCCTGGGGCATCGTGCGGCAGATCTTGTTGATATATTCGCTGGTATAGATGCTGTCTGACGTAGGAAGGCTCTTGCCGTCGTTGCTGCTGGTCTCCTTGTCGTTGTTGCTGCATGATGCGAGGGCCATGGCGAAGGCGGCTATAAACATGATAATACTTTTCCCTGTGGTGATTTCATGATTAATTTACAATGTACAATTAATAAGGTATAATTTTTAGTTAATCCTGCCACTTCATCCCTCTCTCGTGGCATTTGTTTTTTCGAAGCCAGCGTTTCAGCAAGAAGGTGAGGAAGTAGGGGAGGGTGTAGAACTGGCCGTTGAAACCGATGTTCCTGTTGCAGAGCTTTATGCCATATCTGATGTCGGGGTATCTGCCGTCGGTCAGCTTCGAGAGTGTGGGAGTGGCATTGTCGTTGGCTTTCACCTCCACGGGAATCAGTGAACGCATGTCGCGCACGAAGAAGTCCATCTCCATTGTTGACTTCTCGTTGCGGAAGAAATAGAGGTCATAGCCCTGTTTCACCAGCATGTCGCCTACGATGTTCTCGTATAGCGCTCCCTTGTATGTGCCGTAGTTCTTGTTGACGCGAATGTCCTCTTGACTCTCCTCGTCGAGTGATGCCACGAGCAGTCCCGTGTCTCTATAGTATAGCTTGAACATCTTCGGGTTGTAGTTCCCTTTCAGGGGTAAGGACAGCTTGTCGAGGCAATAGCATACATTCACTATACCTGCGTCTTCAAGCCATTCTACCGTTCCGGCATATTCCCGTGAGCGTGCTCCCCGAGCCACCTTCGACACCTGGAATTTCTTGTTCTCCTGACCCAGGAACACCGATATGTGCTGATATATGTTCTTTATCCGGCCTTTGTCCAAACCTTGGGCATATTTCGTTATGTCCTCTTCATAGTCGGCAAGCAGTTGCCGCTGTATGTCGAGCGTACCGCTGTAGTTGCCGCTTTCTACAAAGCGTCTCACTACCTCGGGCATTCCGCCAATGAGCATATAATCCCGGAAGAGATTCATGTAAATGTCCATTTCAAGGGATGAAAACGGTTTCACTTCCTCTATGTGGCTCAGCATGTCGTCAATGTATTTTTCCCCATAGCCTCTTGCCCACAGAAATTCTTCGAAGTCCATGGAATGCATCTCGTAGTCCTGTTTGTATCCTACGCTGTTCGACTCTATTTCCCTGTAATTTATTCCCATGAGCGAACCCGAACAGATGACGTCATATCGTCTGTCCATGCAGAAGGACTTCAAGCATGTGGCACATTTGGCGCAGTCCTGCACCTCGTCGAAGAACAGCAGCGTCTTGCCTGCCTCAAACTTCAGCGTCTGGTTAATGAGCGTGATGTTCTTCACTATGCTGTCCACGTCATATCCGTCATCGAAGATCCTCTTGAACTTTTGTTCCAGTGCGAAGTTTATTGCCACAACATTCTCATAGTGCGTCGTAGCAAACTGCATGATTGATGACGTCTTGCCTATTTGTCTTGCACCTTTGATAATAAGGGGCTTTCTTGCGGCATTTCCTTTCCATTCATGCAGGAAGGAATCTATTTTTCTTCTTAAAAGGGGCATATTCAACGTGTTGAGTATTGTTTTATGGCATTTATTCCATGCAAAGGTACAAATAAATCACAAAATTCCAAAGGCTTTTGCCAGAAATATCACAAAATACCAGTCGTATTCTCTCGTTTTCTCACAAAATTCCAAGATACTTTGAATACCATTCTGTGCTGGTTTCCTTGGATAAACATGTTTTTGAATGTCTTGATAATTCGCTTTAGCTTTGGAGAGGGTTGTGCTTTCTTGACGTCCGAATGTCTGTGGGCGTTTTTTTTGTCGGCGAGAGAATTCTAACAATATTGTAATATCTGAGAAATATTTATGAAACACGGGGTGCGTAACTTTGCACTCGAAAAACAGAGACGGGCACCGCTCTCCTGAGACGCTTCGCTCCTCAGACGAGCGACAAGCCTCCCTTTATAAGACACGCAATTATTACCTTATTATATATAAAACATGACAGTAAAAAAGATTTTTCAATGGCGCTTCGTTGCCCTCGGCATCATCTTTTTGGCAACAGGCATTATTACTGCCACAGCGCAGAACGTAGAACAGTGGAAAGCGATGAAGGGAGACGTGAGCTTCTTCCTTGCCAACGACCTCGGACGTAACGGATATTATGACCAGAAGACCATTGCTGAGACAATGGGCGTAATGGCTGAGGAGATAGGCCCTGAGGCGGTATTGGCAGCAGGCGACGTGCATCATTTCGGGGGTGTGGCGTCTGTCACCGACCCTTTATGGATGACGAACTATGAACTGATTTACTCACACCCGGAGCTTATGATTCCGTGGCTTCCCGTACTCGGAAACCATGAATACCGCGGAAATACACGTGCCGTACTCGACTATGGAAGCGTGTCACGACGCTGGGAGATGGAGGGACGTTACTACAGCAAGGTCTTCAACGGCGACAAGACGACGGTAAGGGTCGTTTTCATCGACACAACACCGATGATAGAACGTTACCACGGCAATGCGACATATCCCGACATCGACGCTCAGGACGTAGCGAAGCAGCTGGCATGGATAGACTCTACGCTGAACGCTGCAAAGGAGGAGTGGGTCATTGTGGTGGGACATCACCCTATGTACGCAGAGACAAAGAAAGACCTCGTGGAACAGGAGGACATGCAGAAAAGGCTGCTGCCCATACTGCAACGATATAAGTCGAAGGTGGCAATGTATCTCTGCGGACATATTCATAACTTCCAGCATATACGCCGAGGGACAGACGGCATAGACTATGTGGTGAACTCGTCGGCATCGTTGGCAAGGAAGGTGAAGCCTGTGGAAGGCACGCTGTTCTGCTCGCCGGAACCGGGGTTCTCTGTCGTCTCGGCTTCAGAGGGACTGTTGAGGCTCGTTATGGTGGACAAGACGGGGAAGGAGCTGTATAACATAGAGAGACGACGGTAGGGAAAATGATGAGGAAGATAATGTTATGTGCCGCAATGGCGGTGCTGCCCCTTGCGACGTGGGGGGAGATGATACGCGGAAAGGTCATTGACGTGCAGTCGGGCGAAGAGCTCATTGGTGCGCACATCATGGTGAAGGGAGCGAAGAAGACGGGGGCCGTGACAGGTCTTGACGGCACGTTCCAGCTTTCGCTGAACACTTTTCCATGCACTCTCGTATGCAACAACCTGGGATATCGGGAGCAGCAGGTGGTGATAAACGCTGGCGAGGACATGGTGAACATCAGCATGGAGCTTGACGTCGTGGCTCTAGGAGAGGTCGTCGTGGTGGCTCAGAACACGGGATGCTCGGAAGCAGGAGCAAGGCTGATAGAACGGAACGCAATGAATGTCGTAAACGTCATGAGTGCAAAAGCCATAGAACTGTCGCCAGACCTCACCGTGGCTAACGTCATACAGCGTATGAGCGGTGTCACGATGGAGAGAAACAGCTCGGGAGAGGGGCAGTATGCCATACTCCGTGGCATGGACAAACGTTATAACTACACCCTCGTCAACGGAATGAAAATACCCAGTCCTGACAACAAGAACCGCTTCGTGCCGCTGGACATATTCCCCTCAGAACTACTCGACAGGCTGGAGGTGACGAAGAGCCTTACGGCGGACATGGAGGGTGACGGCATAGGAGGAGCCGTGGACATGGTGATGAAAGACGCACCACACGAGCGGATGCTGACGCTGAACGTGCAGACGGGATATAACAGCCATTTCTTTGACTACGACCGTCAGATGTTCGGATATTCCGACATCGTAAGGCAAAGCCCTAACGAACGTTACGGAAACAGCTATCCTGTTGACGCTACGGACTTCTCGATGAAGAGCCTGCGTGTGACACAGCGTAAGCCGCTCCCCGACATTGCGGCGGGGTTTGCTTTCGGCGACCGCTTCTTCCGTGACCGTCTGGGGGTCATTGCGGCTCTGAGCTTCCGCAACACGAACAAAGGCAAGACAAGCGATATGTATGATACAACGGCTGACAACGACGGCATACAACGTCTCACGGCACGACGCTTCTCAGAGAACCAGACACGCCTCGGAGCACATGCCAAGGTGGACTATTACCTGACACAACAGCACAAGGTGGCGTTGTACGGCTCGATGATGCAGTTTACCAACGCACAGGTGAGAGACGCATTCAGCGAGAGCGACGAGACACTGCGTCTGAGGTGGCAACGACAGACCATTGCCAACGTCTCGATCATGGGAGAGCACGCCATACTGGAAGAAAACAGTCTTATGCTGAGGTGGAAAGCGAACATGGCTGAGGCAAAGCAGGAGACACCGGACAACACCCAGATACAGCTCAACAACAACGCCACCGCGACATCGGCATGGGTGAATAAAAACGTCGGGGCGATACGCCGATGGGAGCATAACACCGACCGGGACAAGGCAGCGCATATCGACGCCACATACCATACCGAGGTGGGGAAGAGCGTTATAGACATCATGGCGGGAGGAATGTACCGCGACAAGAAACGCGGAAGCTTCTATCATGAATACACCTTCCAGCCGTATGATGCCATGAAGGTGTCGCCATACGACCAGTTCCGTGACGTCGACTGGACAAACTACGACGACATCGCACTGCGACTGAAGAGCTACAGCCTTACAGACCCTATGAACTACGACGCTACGGAACGTATAGCAGCGGGATTCGGAAAGGTTACGATACAGGCAGGACGATGGCAGGTGGTGGCAGGACTGAGGGCGGAGCATACCACTCAGGGCTACTCACTGCTCTTTGCCACGGGAGGCAACGCCAACGCCGGAGAGCAGCGATATACCGACATTCTCCCTGACGCACACATAAAATGGCAGCCGGGGAAGAACTCAAACATACGCTTCTCGTATTATAAAGCCATAAACCGCCCGAGCTTCTTCGAGATTGTGCCATACCATATCATCAACGAAGACTATAACGAATGTGGAAACCCGGAGCTGAGACATACCGTGGCGGACAATTTCGACCTGAGGTATGAGCTGTTTCCCTCGCAAGGCGAACAGTTTATGGTGTGCCTGTTCTATAAAAACATCAACGACCCGATAGAATACGGCATGACACCGATAGGGCAGGAGACGTTCTATATGCCGGGAAACTACGGCAACGCCAGGAACTTCGGCATTGAGGTGGACGTGATGAAATATTTCAGATGGTTCGGAGTGAAGGCGAACTATACTTACACACACTCCAAGATTACTACGGCGAAGCTGAGAGAGAGGCAGGCTCCAGACGGCACGATATATACGGAATATGCTGACCAGAGCCGTCCGCTCTTCGGACAGGCGTCACACGTCTTCAACGTCTCGCTGCTCGTAAAAGACGCACGCAGGGGATGGGACGGACAGCTGGCATGGGCATATACGGGAAAGAGAATTGCTGTGATAGACCGCTTCTATGAGAACGACCGTTGGGACGCACCAATCATGCAGCTCGACGCAAGCGTGGAGAAAAAGTTCAAAGGGGGATGGAGCATATTCGCTAAGGCGGCAAACCTGCTGAACTCTTCGCTGATAAGGTATTATCAGGCTAACGACCGTAACGCGCTTCTGCAGAACGTCAGAAGACACGACGGAGGCGTGGTGGAAAGGGAAGAGAAAAACGGAGTGAGCATAACTCTCGGAGCAAGGTGGAAGCTGTAGGTTGAACTTAACCTTAACCTTGACCTTAATGTTAACTTTGACTTTTTTTTACTTTGACTAATGAGATCAGGACATTTTTAGCAAAGACAGAAAACGATGAGAACGAAAATAACAAAAAGAAGTAACATGAAGAAGTTTTTATTTTTTATGATGACGGCTGTTGCTGTCATGACAACGACGGCTCTCTCCTCATGCAGTGACGACGATGAGAAGGAAGTGGCATTAAGCAAATTTACTGTAGACCCTACAGCGACAACGCTGACTCCGGGAGACGTTACGCAGGTAAACGTGCAGTTCTTCCCTGAGAACGTCAGCGACAAGAGCGTGGTATGGACATCGTCCGACGAAAACGTTGCTACGGTAAGCAACGGCACGGTGACGGCACTAAAGCCGGGAAACGCTATAATCACCGCCACACCGACGGCAAATCCCGCTCTCGCTAAAACGATGAGTGTCGCTGTGGCAAACAAGGCGATGACGGCAAACGGTGAGGTGTCTGGCGTTTGGGAGGCATACAGCACGGTGACGGTAACAGGACAGATAAGAGTGCCCGAAGGCAAGAGCCTCACGATAGAGAGAGGCGTAGAGGTGGTGTTCAACTCCACTGACGCGTCGGGGGCAGGCATAGAGCTTACCGTGGACGGAAATATATACTGCGAAGGAACGGCGGAGGACCCCGTGACATTTACCGTGCCGGCTACAGAGCGCGTGTTCAGCAATGTCACCGACTGTCGTAACCTCTGGGGCGGCATAATGCTCAACAGCCGCGATGCACAGGCTGAGGCGTTGTTCTCGCATTGCGTCATAGAGTATGCCGGAAGTGCCATGACCGAGGCCTCGCCGTCTGTCGTAGCAGGGATATATACTGCCGGTGAGGACTATGGAGTGCAGATAACGACAGGACCGTCTTTCAAAGGCTCTCTCGTGGTTACGGACTGTGTCATTCGCAACGGCTTCGCTGACGGAATATATATGCAGGGCGGAAAAGCTGTCATAACACGTAATGTCTTCTCGGGAAATGGTGCGACAGGTGGTGAGGCGGTAAACGTAAAGGCTGGCACCTCGACAGTTGTGGCGTATAACGTGATGTACAGCCCGAACACAAACGGACTGAAGCTATCCAGCTCAGGACAGGACGATGCAGCAGGAAGAGGACAGGCACGATGCCTCGCGTATAACAACACCATCGTCAACGCCGGATGGCGCAGAGACGGTACAAAGGGTGGATGTATTTATGTTGAGAAGAATATCCTCGTGAATGTCTTCAACAACCTCATGGTAAACTGCAAATATCGTGCGCAGGCTCCGAAGTGGGGCACTCCGGGTGTTGCGGACGGTTGTGATGAGAAGTCTGTCATTGACTATAACTGCTATGTCGCAAGCAGCATTGTGAGCACTTTGCAGCAGGACATTGACGACAAGACCACAGTGCCGTATCTCAACTATGTCACAAACAAGAACTACGCTGATGCTGTCGATGCTCACAGCAAAATAGCGAAGGGCGCCAACGACCTTGGTGTGGCTTTCGCCAACTATCCTCTTGACACCAACCCTCTCAACAATGCTCTCTTCGACAACGCCTGGGACTTTACGGCACAGTCACTCCCTGACGGAGCTACCGACGGTGCTACGCTGACATCTATCGTAGCTGCCTCGCTGACTGTAGGAGGAAAGGAATATAAAGCTGACGCTCCACAGAAGTTCTTCGGAGCAAAAAAATAAACCAGAAATGTTCAGAAACCTCTTGAAACCTGAAACCTCCTGAAACTTGAAACCTCTTGGAACTCCTGACCGTAAAGGTCGCAACATCTTCTCCCCGGTGCAGTTGGCATCGGGGAGTTACTTTTTTGTTTTTATTGCTTACTTGGTGTCCAAAATCATGTACGCATGTTTATTACAGCAGGTGCTTTTCAAATCCTGTTATGATGAAAGAGACGTGAAAACCACTCTGTGGCACAGGAGCCAGAGAGATGTCGTAGCCCTGCATCATGAGTATCTGACGTGAGAGAGACAGCCCGATGCCTGTGCCGTGACGTTTCGTGGTATAGAACGGGACGAAGATGTCACGGGCGTTTTCCCATGGTATCGCCATACCGTCGTTGCTGATATACAGGTTCCGCCTCCACCTCACTCCTATGCTTTTCGCACCAGCCTCTACGGCGTTTTTTATAATGTTTATCATAGTATGTCTGAGGAGGTCGGAGTCAATGGTTATGGTCTTGTCCTCAGGGATGTCTATGCTCCATGTCAGAGAGGGGTACATGCAGGCTATCCCCCTCATGAAGTGACATAACGCAATCTCTTCTGGTTCAGGCTTCTGTATCTGCGTCATCTTCCTGTAGCTGTCAACAAAGGCTGCCAGAGCTTTCGTGGTGTCTTGGATAGCCGCAATGCCCTCATGGTATGGCGTGGCATGTATCTCAGGAGAGGCGAGAAACGCCTGACAGATGCTCAGGATAGGTGTCGTGGCGTTGTTTATCTCATGTGTCAGCACCCTCGTCAGTTTTTCCCACGACTCCACTTCGTTTTGTGCCGTAAGACGTCCGATGTCGTTCTCCATGTCGTTCAGAGTGTCGGTCAACGCCTTCTCGCCGAAGAACATGCCCTTGCTCGGCACACGGAACGTGAAGTCTCCGTTGCGTACCGCCTCACGCATCAGAAACGCCTTTGTACGTAACATACGCTGATGTCGTATGAACCACACAATCACCAACACAACTGCTGTTGTAAAGATTATCACGATGTTTATGACCATTGTGTCCTCTCGTTTCTATAAAAATACCTTTGTACACCTGCTTATTTTTGCGTAAAGCGTCTGGCGCGTTATTCCGAGCAACTCGGCGGCACGTGAGATGTTGCCATGGCATTTGTCCACCACCTTCCGTACATGTTCCGCCTCGACGCTTTCCAGTGTCGCGACATCGTTGTTCTTGTCTATGGCGTCCTTCAATGTCCGTATCAGTTCGTCGTTGTCCCAAGGCTTTGTAATGAAGTCGGCAGCACCCTCCTTAAGCCCTTTCACTGCCAGCCGCACGTCGGCAAAAGCTGTTATGAGCACTATCGGAATGTCTGCATGCAGACGGTGTATGGACCGCAGCCATGTCAGTCCCTCCTGACCGTTGTTCATGCCTATGGTGAAGTTCATGTCGAGCAGGATCACGTCCACCGCCTCTTGTTGGAGCAAGGCAAGCACTCCCTCGGGGCCTGGCAGGGTGAGGATGCGCTCAAACGCTTGGGCAAGACATATCTTCACTGCCGTCAGTATGGCGGGGTTGTCGTCAACTATCAATATCGTTCCGTATTTCATGTCGTATGGAGTTATCGAATGCAAAAATAGTCATTTTCGTCCAATCGGCAAAACTTACTCGTGAAAATGTATGATTATCACACACGATAAGTAAGTGATCAAAATTATTTTTATAATGTAAGCTTCAACTCACAGCTGTG
>CALZUQ010000010.1 GCA_945829425.1 uncultured bacterium
AATCATCATTCTTGTATTTATCGACCAGCTTCTGCATACAGGGTTCCCAACGGATCGTGATGCGCTGACCCGTCTTCTGGCGACAGTAGGATAGGTAATCGCCTTGCAGGTCACTTTTCAACAGGTGGGCAATGTCGGTCAGCGACATGCCGCAGGTGTAGAGGCTGAAAAGGAAGATGTTGCGGGAGAAGTCACTGGCGGAATTGGGAGGTAGTTCCTTTGTCTTGATCTTCTGCACCTCCTCGATGTTGACGGCACGCTTTACGGTCTTGGCAATGCCTGTATAGACACGGGAGAAAGGATGGTTCTGCGGAGTGACTCCCTGTTCCACAGCCTGATTGTAGATAGCACGGAGGTTGCGCATATAAAAAGAGGTGGTGTTGGGGCATCGCCCGAGGTCTTTCAGATAGTTCTCATAGCTGAGCATCAGTGAGGAGTCCATGCCGTCGAAAGTGAGCAAGCGACCTTTGAGAAACCGATTGAGGCTGTTGAATGAGGACTGATATTTTGCGGCAAGGGACAGATGACCTTCCTCTCTCTTTTGGCCGATAAGCGTTTCTGCAAATACCGTAAATTCATTGGACTGTTCTTTCTTCAAGAACCGTTTCACCACATCCTTTGCGTGATACTCCTTGCGGCTATGATCAAGCGCAAGAATGATGATTTGCAGGCGTGACGTATCACGTTGCAACGTCTTTTGCAAAGTATGGAGATACTGGCTGCGGTCGGAAGTCATATTCTTCGAAATAACGACCGACTGACTGTCGGCATCCCATTCGTCAGGATAGAGTTTATACGACGTGCTGACCTGACGCGCCACACGCTTGTGAATCACCTGAATGAACAACGTACCCTGTTTCCCCGAAACAGAAGAGGCACGGAACTTGAATCTTGTTGTAGCCATGTTTTAAACCTTAACCTTAACCTTGACTGTATTTTGAACGCGAATTACCGTGAATTAGCCGTAAATTATCGTGAAATGATATTTTCTTGAATTTGCGGAACATTTGCGGAGATTTGCGTTCATTACATCAAAGAATTAACCTTAACCTTAACCTTGACTGTATTTTGAACGCGAATTACCGTGAATTAGCCGTAAATTATCGTGAAATGATATTTTCTTGAATTTGCGGAACATTTGCGGAGATTTGCGTTCATTACATCAAAGAATTAACCTTAACCTTAACCTTGACTGTATTTTGAACGCGAATTACCGTGAATTAGCCGTAAATTATCGTGAAATAATATTTTCTTGAATTTGCGGAACATTTGCGGTGATTTGCGTTCATTACTATCAAAGAATTAACCTTGACCTTAACCTTGACTGTATTTTGAACGCGAATTATCGTGAATTAGCCGTAAATTATCGTGAAATGATATTTTCTTGAATTTGCGGAACATTTGCGGAGATTTGCGTTCATTACTATCAAAGAATTAACCTTGACCTTGACCTCTAAACCCCTTGAAACCTGAAACCCCTTGAAACTTGAAACCTCTAAAACCTTAACCTTAACTTTAACTTGTTATTGACGACAACAGGGACAACAGAAGACAACCTTAACCTTAACCTTGACCTTGACCTTAACCTCTAAACCCCTTGAAACTTGAAACCTCTAAAACCTTAACCTTAACCTTAACTTTAACCTTAACTGTTTTTCCACGGAGGGACACGGAGGAACACGGTTTTCTTTTCTGTGTTCTCCGTGTGTTCTGTGGATTTACATATATAATATACAAGCTGAGAGAAATGAGCTGAGAGAAATGAGCTGAGAGAAATTTTATCTGAAATAGAAGGGAATCCACTATATCGCAAGTATGGAGCGAGGGTAAAAGCCAAACAGAATGCGATAACAGGAGATATTGATAAGGGCTCACTGGAATTGTTGGAACTGATTGACTATAACCCTAAGTTCGATGAAAACTACTTGGAATCACTAATTTCGAGAGCAACTCCCAAATGGATTGGTATTGAAGCAGATGTTTGGTTGGCAAACATGAGGGAGGGAATGTGTTGCCATTCAACATCAACCACTCCGTGAAAGCTGGCAAGATGATGGCTCATGTTTATGAGGAAAAGAAACGAAGGGGTGCTGTAATGCCGCAACGTGCCATTATTCCGAATGACACCAAAATGTTTGCACAAGCGGATGTAGAAGATGACATCTGTTATTATGCCACTGCAGATGCAGAATGCGGAAAGGTATATGATATGCTTAAAGCAGGAAAAGGATGTTGTCCTTCATTCCAATTTATAGATATATCGATACCTTTTTCTTCCTATTTCGGCGAATTAGACTTTGAAGCAGAATAGATCTTTATTTAGTCGCTCATTCCATATGACCTCACTCAGAAAAGCACTCCGGGTATCCCTCCCGAAGTGCCGCCACTAAATCCAAGTAAATCAGTCCGGTCTTAGAAGAACAAGAACGTTTTCGATAAGCCAGTGAGCAATGATAAGCTTAATCATTGCCATGGCGAGAAAACGAAGGTTTTAACCCAAGTTTGAAGTGTGAAAATGAAGAAATAGTAAGAACATTATATAAAGCGCAGAAATCCTTCATTCTCTAACAAATGTTCATGTACACATCTGACGGAGAAGATGTAGCTGTATTCCATATTATTCACAATGATACCTTTATCGGCAAGTGTTAATTCATAAATCAAGTGCAAATATAGCGATTTTTGCCGATATCGGCAAGAAAGTCGTATGAATAATTATATTTCACCCGTCTCTTCATCTAACGATTCCTTCCTTTTCTTCTAATGCTTGCTGTTTTATTTCGAGCATTGTCCGTTCATACACTTCCTGCAATTGGTAACTTGCTACCCCAAGTGGTGTCGTGACACCACGTAGCGACCACTCTACCACAGAGGAGTCTTTATCTTTGCAGAGCAAGATGCCAATGCTCGGATTATCATCCTCTCCTTTCAGCAATTCATCGGCAGCTGAGACGTAAAAGTTGAGTTTGCCAATAAATTCCGGCATGAAATCGACCACCTTCAACTCTATCACAACATAGCATTTCAACTTGATGTGATAAAATACCATATCGGGGAAATAAGATTTTCCGCTTGGTGTCACCAATTCCATCTGCCGACCTACGTATGCAAATCCCTTGCCCAATTCAAGCAAGAAGCGAGTTACATTCTCCGCCAATTTGTTTTCCAAATCCCTTTCGTCAAACTTGCCTTCCATGCTTATGAAGTCAAGGTTGTATGGGTCTTTGATTATCTCCTCTGCCAATGAACCCTGTGGCTGGGGCAACGTGCTTCCAAAATTATTCAAAGCCTTCGCCTTGTGCTCATAGAGATTGGCATCTATGATGTGTTCCAATTCAGAACGGCTCATATTCCCCTCTATCACTTGATTGAGATAGAATAAGGCCGCCTGTATCGTCTTGCACTTTGAAACAATATGTGTCTGGTGTTTCCAAGGTACACGAAGGAGAATCTCCGGCATAGGTTTTGCGGTTTTTTCTATTAAGGTGGGTTCTATAAATTCCCACCGTCAATAAGTTAGTAATTATGGGGTGACGTTTTGTCATTTTTCCGTTTATCTCTGGCGCATACTGCCAGTTTTCTCAGTCACGATGCCCGCATCGCTCCTTCTAAAACTGACACTCTGCTCTCAGAGATAAACCGGAAACCTGCCAAAGCGAATTAATAGAACCCACCTTAACTGAATTTTTTCACCAGCTTGGTGAAATAATTCTGTATTTGACGAATAGAATAAATACCAACGCCTGATATAGTATAGATTTACATAAGAAAAGCCCTCAGTATGAGGAAATTCCGTTCTTAAATCCACACTTAACCTTTTTATAAAACCACTTCCCCAATGGTGTTGTTTCTGCTTCTCACAGATGTCTTCCCCCAAGGTCCAGTAGAGTTTGAGCATTTCCTCGTTTACCCTAACCGCTGCTTTCAGTTGGGCGATGCGAATACGCTTCTTCAAGTCAGACAGCCACTTTACGTAGTTCTTGTCTGACATGAATGACTCGCTGTTCACAAACTGTGGTATATTGTTATTCTCTGACATGTTTTTTAAGAGTTAGGTTTTAGTGATTAGTGATTAGGTTTGGTTGCCGCGTTTTTTCTTTCACGGTTTTTATTGAGGAAGTTAATAGCTTTATCAGTTCCTCGGCATCACTGTATATACTATCGTATTCGTTTTGTCTTAAGTATTCGCTTTCATGGAGGAGTTCCAACCAATACATTGTCTCGCCTGTCTCTTTCTGAGCTATGGATTGTTTTGACACAAAATCAGCTTCGCTTTGACCATGGAAAGCCTCTGCGATATTTGCACCGATACTTATGCCACAATTGCTACAATGCCACTTATTCCGATATACCAATATACTAACTTCCTTAATGTCGGGAGAGAGAGCTTGTCGAACACCAGTCCCCCGAGATACGTGCCTATGAAGACGGCAGGCACGGCATAGCACCATGACGTGACAACCTCTTGTGTGAAAAATCCTGACTGTGCCCTGTATGTCGTCATCACGCAGTTGCCAATGAGGAAATAGCATTGCGCCAATGCGGTATATCTCTCCTTTGACTCAGAAACGGCGAGGAAATAGAGTACGGCAGGTGGTCCCTGCATACCAAACAAACCGCCCATTATGCCTGATAGGGTGCCGAGCATTGCCTGCATCCAAAGTGTTGGCTTTACCTTTATTCTGTCAGCAAACAGTCTGAAATAAACAGCTGACATGATGAGCGTTATGCCAAGAATATACTTCAGCGTGTCGCCCTTCATCCATGACAATACTTGTATGGCGAGGAAACTCGCCAGAAGGAAAACTGTCAATATGGGGAGGAGCTTCCTCCATTCAATCACTCGCCTGTATTTTACCGTTATTATCAACGATGTCACTGAGGCAAGCAGTCCTGATAGGGTGGTGGCTTCACCGTAAGAGGGCAGTATGAACGGCAGTATGGTCATTATGAAAATTCCAAACCCGAATCCTGTTGTCCGCTGAACGAATGCCGCACCAATGGTGAACAATATCAGTGTTGTCATTTTTCTTGATTATGCCTTTGTCATTGATTTTTAACTTAGTGAACAGGGGGACAGGCTCCGTTCACGGGCTGGTGCTACCGTGAACGACAGCCGGTCCCCTGTGTTCACCTTTCAAAGAAGGAGACAGGAAGTCTATTGTTATTCTATTGTTGGTCTATCTCAGTGCTAAATCAACATTTTTTTTATTACCGTCTTACATGACATTGATCAGTGAGAAACCTGCCTTCAACCAACGAAACATGAATCCATGGCATGGAATTTTTGCTTGAAAATACGGAAACGCAAGTCCCAAGTAAGTCCCAAGTAAGTCCCAAGTAAGTCCCAAGTAAGTCCCATTTTTTTGCATAAAGCAATCGGAGGCACATCGGAGGTGCAAGGGAAGACAAAAGGACTTACAGAAAAAGTGGCTTATGTGACGTGTCATAAGCCACCTTTCGTGACGAGGTCTATTGTCCTGCCACTTCGTCGAGCAGTTCCTGCGGCCAATATCCGTACCAGTCGTAGCCGGTGCGTCGTTCGGCGTTGACATCCTCCAAGCGCCACACCTTCTTGCCCTCGCGGGTGGAGAGGAACGGAGTGTTGTCAGAGAGTTCATAGTAGCGGGCCCATATCGGCGGAGCCTTCTCGTCTTTCACCGTAACACGGTCGAAGGGGTATTCATGGTTTATTATTTTATCCTCCGGCAGCGGCACCTCTTCGACCCTCATGCCGTATATCCTTACCTCTTTCAGCCATGCTATGGCACACCTTATGGCTTCGCGCACCTCGTCGGAAGGCTGTTGTATTGCCATGAGGAGACGTATCACGTCGCAGCTCTCACGTGCCGTAAGTCCGGGAAGCTCAAAGGTCCTCGCCTTCACAGGCAGCAGCGTGACGTTGTCGTGCTGCTGTCCCCAGGCTGTCTTCTTCCCGTTCTGTACATACTGGCAGCGGAGTGTCATGTCTATGCCCCTGTCGAGTGCGTCGGCAATCCTTCGCCTCATGTCTTTTCCGAGCCATGTGAAACTGCTGTCGCCTTGTATGATGTTGAGGAAGAGCGATAAAGCACCTGTCGTGACCTCGTCGTTGAACGTTATGGCATCGACATCCCATCCGCGCCAGCCGCCGTTGTCCTTTTGTGTGGAGAGGATATACTCCAGTCCTCTTTCAGCAGCCTTGCGGTATTTCTTCTTCCCTGTCAGTGAATATACGTCAGCAAGATATTCTATCTGCGGGAATGTGTTTCGGTTGTCGAGAGTGCTGCGTCTGTAGCGTTCCTTCAGAGCCTTCTTCACCGAGTCGGCAGGCAGTATGCCTAACCAGTCGATGTTCTTCGGCCACCCTCCGTCAGTATTCTGGTATCTCAGCAGGTTGTCGGCAATGTCCTCATAGTCTTCCGGCGCGAGACGGTTGTATGTGCGGTCCTTATGCTTCAGGTTCCAATGGTGTATGCCGTCGCTGAACCCTTCTATGGAAGGCACTTGTGCGTATGCCTTACCCATGGCTGAGGTCAGAAGCAGTAGGATTATGAGCAGGAGTGTTGTCTTATGGCAGTTTTTTTCCTGCTTTTCATAGTCGACAAACGTGAAGTCATGGCTGTGCTTTTCGTCGGCGTGATGTTCTTCGCGCCATACCTCACGCCACGAAGAGTATTCCGGGAAGAACGCATCGGCGTGTTCGGGAGTGTCATGAATCTCCGTCAGACACAGCCTGTCGGCATAAGGCAAAGCCTCCGCATATACCGTTGCCCCGCCGATGATAAAGACATCCTCTCCTTCGCAATGTTCCAGCGCCTCGTTGAGAGACGTGAAAACCTCGCATCCCGGCAAGGTCTTTATGCTACGGCTCAGGACAATGTTACGTCTGTTGGGCAAGGCACCTTTCGGCAACGACTCGAAGGTCTTCCTGCCCATGATGATAGTATTGCCCGTGGTGAGGGCTTTGAAACGTTTCAGGTCGTCAGGAAGCCAGTACAGCAGTTTGTTGCCGTAGCCTATCGCCCTGTCTTCCGCTACTGCGGCGATGATGGTCAGAGTGTTCATTGATTGTTCTCTTTTTCTTGGTTTTACGTTCTTGAGGTGGGTTCTCCTCGTTTCTTCCCGTTAAGGCTTGCTCTATTCATTATGTTGCTCTGGTCAGTGAAACCATAAGCCAAGTCGCCCACATGCTTGTAACGAGGGGGAGTGGCACTGCCCCTGTCAAGTTTGTGCAAAGTTACATTATTTTTTTCCTTTTTCCATTCTTGTCATAAAGATTTTTTATATTATTAATGCTAATAAACGAAAAAAGAACGCTTTTTCTTTGATTTTCTTTGAGAAAATATATATCTTTGCATATGAAAATTCATTTTGAACGTCAGCCCATAATTACTAACCTTTTGACGGTGGGGGTTAATGCAACCCACCTTAAATTGATGAAGATGAGAACAATGAGAAGAATATTAATCCTTTTGACTTTTGCTTTCGTCGCCCTTCAGGTTAAGGCGGTGAGAGCTTTTCCCGTATCTTTTGATGTCACACTCAGCGACGGCACGCAGACGACGGTGCGCCTGTGGGGTGACGAGTATTGTCATTTCTATATCACTGCGCAAGGCGACGTGGCGTTACGTGAAGGTATGACGTGGAGGAAAGCGACAGAGGCTGAGACGGCAGAGACACGCCGTCAGTATGAGCGGTCGGTGCTCTCACGTCAGCAGATGTCTTCCGTGGCGGAGTCCTCGTCGCAGCCGTTCCCTTTTCCTGAAGCGTCACACCCTTTCCCTCATGTCGGCACACCCCGTGTGCTTGTCATCATGGCGTCGTTCAGCAATCAGGAGTTTGTTTACTCACGTGACGACATTGACAACCTCCTCAACTCACGCGACTACGTGCCTTACGAGCAGGGACTGTATAAAAGCTACGGCTCTGTGGCGCAGTTCTTCAACGACTGCAGCGAAGGGAAATACCGTCCGCAGTTTGATGTCGTAGGACCTTATAAACTGCCTAACGACTACCAGTATTACGGTGATAACAGGGCTGGCAGCGACAAGAACAGGACGCAGTTCCTGACAGACGCGTGTGATGCGGCTCTTGCCGACGGAGTGGACTTCTCGCAGTATGATGCCGACGGCGACGGATATCTTGACCTCGTCTATGTCTACTATGCCGGTTATGGCGAAGACGCCGGAGCCGACCCAAGCACGCTGTGGCCTTGCTCGGGAATACACAACGGCAACAATACCTACAGTGGCAAACGCCTGTACCGCTTCGGCATAAGCAACGAGCTCTTCGCATATCCGTCATATTATGCCGACGGCGTGACACCGTGGCTCCGCGGCGCCAGCGTCCTGATACATGAGATGGGACATACGTTAGGCCTCCCCGACGTTTATCCTACAGTGAGCTGGGCGGACGTAAAGAAATACGACAACCAGTCTATGGAATTCTGGGACATCATGGACAATGGAACAGCCGTATATTTGGGATATTACCCTACGCCGTACAGCGCATGGGAGCGGGAGTGGCTCGGATGGACAGAACCTATTGAAGAGCTTACAACGTCAGGGACATACACCCTCAAGCCGTTGGCATATGGCGGAAAGGCATACCGCATATATAACCCTAACGACGCGACACACCGTGAGTTCTATGTCCTGGAGAACATTGCAAACGGACCGGAATCAGGATGGTACTGCTGGATGCCGGGCAACGGACTCCTTGTGACGCATATCAACTACAACGCCACAACATTCGCCAACTTCAACAACCCGAACAATACCGCAGGGAAACCGGGATGGACCATAGTGCCTGCCAACGGCACGATATATTCCGGCTACAGAGCTTTTGAGTCTGCTTCGTCGCCGGACTATATGTCACAGGAAGACTTGCAGGAGAACTACAGAGGCAATACCCTGCCGGGACGGGAGAACATCACGTCGCTGGCGGAATGGAAAGAGTATAGCCCCGTGATGTCTTTCAAGATAGACAATGTGGTGAAGGACATCGAGGGGAACATAACCTTTGACTTCTACACCGAGGCGTCGGCGATACGCGATGTCGTGATGCCGGAGGATGTACAGGACAGAGTATTTACCATAGACGGACGAAAGGCCGGGGGACACGGAGACAACTTGCCGAAAGGAATATATATCGTGAACGGAAAGAAAGTCGTGTGGTGAATGTGAAATAATAATAAGATGATGAGAATACCGACGTTACTGACATTACTCCTTCTCGCAGTCGCTGTGCATGCCACGGACTATGACGCACTATGGAAGAAAGTGGAGGCGAGCAGGAGAAGAGACATGCCGAAGCAGACCGTGACACTCCTCGACAACATCATAGCCCACGCTACGGCGGAGGGTGAGGCAGGAGAGTATATGGCTGCCTCGTTCTGTCGTGGCGTAGCGTTGGAAATGGTGTCGCCGGACTCTCTGCAGACAGCCTTCGACACCCTTTGTAAGCAGGCACGTGAGGCGGAGAGAAAAAGCTTGGCAGACAACGCCACGGACGAAGATGTGGCAATCATGGCGTTATACTATACCGCCCTGGCACGCTGGACGGAGAATGTCGAGACGACACTCACGAAAGAGGAGTGCCTTGACAAGGCACTGCGCTCGCCCGAGGTACTGGCAAGGAACGTCACCATGCCTTTCAGACGTATGGTCTCTGTAGGCAAGGACGATGTGGCATACTGCCACGACCTGCTGTCGTTTGTAGGTCATGAGGCAAAACGTTACACCATGCTGTATGACTATTACCTCGCTCACGGCAACAGACGGGCGGCATGTCTGGAACTCTTCCTCCATGCCACACAAAGCTCTTTCAGTCACGACGACCTCGCCGTGACACACAGGAAGACGATGCTGGCGGAAGGCATGACACGCTTTGCCGACCTCCCTGAGGCATCGCTTCTCGCCAAGGCTTATTACGACATTCTCCTGTCGGACAATGACGTAACAGAGAAGGTGCGCCACACGTTCCTCATGGAACGTATAGCATATCATGAGAGCTTGTGGGGTAAGGAGAAGGAGGAGTATGTCAACGCTCTGCGCAACGCCTTGACAGAAATCACACGCCCGACGTTCAGCGTGGTAATGGACCGTGGGACAGCGGTCGTGGAGATGCGTAACATCTCGACGATGAACATAGAACTCTTTCCGCTCGATGCTGACGGCAAGTATCAGGAGAGTAGTGTCACAAACCGGAATATCGCGGCTATAAAGAAGAAAATATCCGGAGAGGCAATAAAAGTACGTAAGGTTTATGACATGCCGGAATGGCAACAGCATGCTGACACTCTGAAGATGCCGGAGATGCCTTACGGAGTGTACCTCGTAAAGCTGACGGGCGACAAGCTGACGGCATACAGCCTGTATTATCATAGTGACCTCTCACTGCTGATTCTGCCACTGTCTAAAGACACATGGCGCATAATAACCGTTTCTGCTACCACAGGAGAGCCGGTGCCTGACGCCACCGTGGTGTTCAGCAAGGAAGACGGTCGGGGAAACGTGAAGGCCATGCACAGTTTCGTGACCGATAAAAAAGGCGAGACGACAGTGAGAGGAATGGAGGAGGTAAACAGGGTATATGTCTATACTCCTCATGACAAGGCATTCAAAAAGACATACCACAGTGCATTCTTCAGCCGGCAGAAGAGAATAGAGCGGCGTGACGTGGCACATCTCTTTACCGACCGTGCCATATACCGTCCGGGACAGGACATAAAGGCTACAGTGATAGTGCATAACGCAGCGGACGAAGAAAACATACATGTGGTGGAAGGAAAGAGAATGGCTGTCGAGATATACGACGCAAAGGGAGAGACGGTCTTTGCCGACAGCATAACGACGGACGGCATGGGCAACGCCATGTTGAGCTATGCCTTGCCGGAAAAGGTGAACAACGGCATGTGGCGCATGACGTGCAGGGAGGACAGCATGCTCTCTGCATACGTCAGCTTCCGGGTGGAGGAATACCGCAGGCCAACCTTTGAGGTGAGATGTAGCAATGCAGAGGATTTCCGTAACGTCATAGCCATAATGCGTGACACATGCCGTGCTGCGGACACTCTGCGTGTGGCGGTAAGCTTCGATGCGGTGAGGTTTACAGAACAGCCGGTAGCAAAAGCCCAAGTGACATACTCTGTAAGGAGAAGCAGCCTGTGGCCATGGTGGAGAATGAGGGGAGACAGCCGTACGGTGATAGACAAGGCGGTGGCAGAGACCGGTGCTGACGGTACAGTAACGTTACCTCTGACGCTGACCATTCCGGAAGGTTCTTCGGGAGGATATGTCTTCCACGTTACGGCAGAGGTGACAGACGCTAACGGCGAGACACAGGAGGCTATGCAGACAATTCGTGTAACAAGAAAAGACGATGGCGTGCGATACGAAGGGAGGACGGCATTGCCGGAATATGAGGTGTCGCATGAGGCTTTCACACCTTCCGGCTCGGTGAGGTTTGTCATGAGAAAAAGAGATGCCGCCATGCAGTCGGCGTATTACACTCTTTTCTCTGACAAAGGTATAGTAGAGAGTGGCACACTGCGTTTCGACACTTTATACACCCGCAACTTTTCATACAGCAGGAAATATGGTGAGGGACTGACCTTGGCATATACATGGGTCAGGGACGGCAAGGCGCATTCCTTTTCCACAACACTGCGCAAGCCTTCCAAGGACCTGAGGCTTCCGACGGTATGGAAAACCTTCCGTGACCGTACGATGCCTGGCAAGGAGGAGACATGGACTATAAGCGTGGGACGGGGACAAAAAGCCACTATGTTAGCTACTGTTTATGACAGCAGCCTCGATGCGCTGAGCCCGCTGTCATGGACGTTGACACCTATAGTGAACACATACTGGCTCTCGACATCCTTCAACGGCAAGATGCCTCAGACGGCATACGGCAATGCATGGCAGGAGACGAAGGCACGGAAGGTGTATGACGTAGAGACGGCAACCATAAACAGTGCGATGGTCTGCATGCCGGTATATTCCTTCGGCATTGCCGCTCCGTCGCCTATGTATGGCATGGCGGGGAGCATGAAAAACCGCACCGCAAAGATGGCTCTCGACATGGCTGTGAAGAAGGAAACTGTCATAGCAGAGGCTGTGGAAGAGAAGGCTATGGCGGAAGGCGAAGAGAGAGGGGATGGTGACGGCATGAATGGAAACGAGGCGGATATTTCACGGATGTTGCGCACCTCACTCGGTGAGACGGCATATTACGTCTCGTCAGCAACGGCAGATGAACAGGGAAATATCTCGCTGACGTTCCGTATGCCGGAGACGATGACAGCATGGCGGCTGAAAGGCATCGTATATGATACGGCCATGCGTCATGCCATGGTCGACACGTTATGTGTGGCACAGAAGGACATAGTAGTGAGGCCGAACATTCCGAGGTTCTTACGCGAAGGAGACAGGGCGGTGGTGCGTGCCGCTGTAGAGAACACTACGGAGAAGGACATCACGGCAGAGGTAACCATGCAGTATCTTGACGGTGCGGGAAAGAACGTTATATGGCAGGAGAAACGAGAGCTGACGGTAAAGGCGAAGGAAGCGGAGACGATAGCCATGAGAGCTATGGCTGTTCCTGAGGACAGTGCCGTGGTGATACGCATCGTGGCGTGTACTCCCGAGGGAGCTTCTGACGGAGAGCAGCATATGGTGTATGTAGAGCCGAAGACAGAGAGTGTCACCATGACACGTCCTTTCACACTCCATGCTTCGGGAGAGTATGAATATGATATTGCCAACCTCATCGTGCCGGGGAGTACGGGGCGTATGATGCGAGTGAAATATACTGGCCGTGCAGAAGATTTGCTTCTTGACGCCGTGTCGTCGGCATCAGTACCGTCGACAGACGATGCGCTTGCTCTCGTCTCGGCATTGTATGTCCGGCGGATGTTCTCCATGACCGACACCTTGGACATCAGCGGAAGGTTGATGTGTATGCAGGATAGCGACGGCATGTGGCCGTGGTGGAACGGCATGTCGGCATCATCCTATGTCACAACAGGCGTGGCACGGATGTTGGCACGTCTCGCACTTTTCGAGCGTGACGACAGCAATGTGCGGGCTATGCTCAGCAAGGCTATGCCTGCTCTTCTCACACTTCTGAACGATGAGGCATCAGAGTTGCGTAAGACGAAGAAAAAAGAAAACGTCAGACCGTCGCAGACGGCATTGGACATCATGTACATAGTCTCTGTCATGAAACATACCGGCAGACTTCCTCTGACATCACAGCAGGAGAAGGATATGGAGTATATGGTTTCGCTTATGGAGAACACTATGAAGGGACTCTCTATATACGGAAAAGCAAACGGGGCTGTGATACTCGCAATGAACGGAAGGAAGGCTAAGGCAAAGCAGTTCATGGAGTCGTTGAGAGAGTATAGCGTGGTTACGGAAGAGGCAGGAAGGTATTTCGACTCGCCAAAGGCGTTGTATTCGTGGAGGAATTACAGAATACCGTCGCAGGTGGCTGCAATAGAGGCGTTATGGCTCGTGGAACCGCAGGACGTAACAACGAGGGAGGAGATGCAGCGTTGGCTGCTGCACGAGAAGCGCACACAGCTGTGGAGCTCTTCCGTGAACACTGCCGATGCCATTCATGCCTTCATGCTTGCACGCGGAAAGGATGATGGAGCAACAGAACCGGCTGTGATAAGGTATAACGGCACCACACTGCATATGGAAGGCGGAAAGACTCTTCACGCAGAAAGGGAGATAGGTGAGGGCGGCAAGCTTTCTGTCAGCAAGACATCGCAGGGAACGTCATGGGGCGCGGTATATGTCGATCAGGACGTTGACGCGGAAAGTGTCAGTGAAAGGGGTGAGGGCTTCACGATATACCGTGAGGTAATAGACGACGGACAGGCTCTCGGAAGGAGAGTGAAGGTGCGCATCACGGTGAAGGCTTTCCGCGACTATGACTTCGTGGAGATACATGACAACCGCATGGCGTGTCTTGAGCCGGTAGAGCAACTCAGCAGATACTGCCGTGCTGAGACATACGGCACGGCACGAGGTTCTTTCTCCGGTTACTACCGTGTCGTGGGCGACCGGCGTACGTCGTATTTCTTCGACAAGATGGCGAAGGGTACGCACGTCATTGAGACGGAATATCATGTCGACCGCGAGGGAGAGTATTCCCAGGGGACGGTAACGGTGAGATGCTCGTATGCCGACGAGTTTTCTGCCATAGCAAGATAGCCGTCGCCAAAGCCATTTTTTTTCCATTACTCGGTGGGAAGTGTAATGACTGTATGTCCTAAAAAAACGTATGGCGCATTCCCCCCCCCCTAATCGTAAAAGAATAATATGTATTTTGAAGATTTAGACTTGTCGGACAATATCCTCGATGCACTTTACGATATGCGCTTTGAGGAGTGTACACCAATTCAGGAACAATGTATTCCACAGATTCTTGAGGGACGAGACATCATGGGAATAGCGCAGACAGGAACAGGGAAGACAGCAGCTTATCTGTTGCCTGTCCTCTCGCTTCTCGACGACAGATGTTACGCCCCAGGAAGTTTCGGGGACGAGAACCGTGGAGGGGACTTTCCGTATGATGCCATAAACTGTGTCATAATGTCGCCGACACGCGAGCTGGCGCAGCAGATAGACCAAGCGATGCAGGGATTCGGATATTATCTTGAGGATATATCCAGTGTCCCGGTGTATGGCGGTAACGACGGAGGGCGCTACGACCAGGAAGTGAAAGCCATGCGCTCGGGAGCTGACGTGCTGATAGCTACTCCGGGACGACTTATCTCTCACCTGCAGATGGGGAACCTTGACCTCTCGCGCTGCTCGTTCTTCATTCTTGATGAAGCGGACAGAATGCTCGATATGGGTTTCTCGGAGGATATCATGAAGATTGCGAAAGAACTGCCGGAAACATGTCAGAAGATAATGTTCTCGGCTACGATGCCTCCGAAGATAGACCAGCTGGCACATACTATACTTCATGACCCGGTAGAGGTGAAGATAGCAGTGTCTAAGCCTGCCGAGAAAATCAAGCAGTCGGCATACGTATGCTATGAGGCACAGAAGATAAGGATAATAGAGAATATCTTCCGCCAAGGCGACCTGGAGAGGGTGATTATATTCTCAGGGAAAAAGACGAAGGTGAAGGACATCAGCTCGCGTTTGAAGTCTATGCGCATAAACTGCGGTGCCATGCACTCTGACCTCACGCAGGATGAGCGCGACGAGATAATGTATCTCTTCAAGGCGGGGAAGATTGATGTCCTTGTGGCTACGGACATAGTATCACGAGGAATAGACATCGACGACATATATATGGTGATAAACTACGACGTGCCACATGATGCTGAGGACTATGTGCATCGCATTGGACGTACGGCACGTGCGCAGCGTGACGGAAGGGCTATTACGCTCGTATCGCAGGAGGATATACGTTACTTCATGCAGATAGAGAGGTTCTTGGAAAAGGAGGTTGAGAAGAACGCCATGCCGGAAGGTCTGGAGCCGGGACCGGAGTATAAGGCGACAGGCTTTGGAAGAAAGGAGAGAGGACGCCGCTCGTCACACCGCAGAGGAAAGGCGGGGAAGGCACACAATGGGTCACGTAGCACAAAAGAGTCGGGAAGAAACGCAAAGAAAAACGGGGGAAGGACAAATACGAAAGGAGCAGGGAAGTCTTCTTCCGGAACTTCAAAAAAGGTATCGTCAAAACCTTCAGGGAAAAAGGCGAGCCACGTAAGGAAAACGCCAGAACAGTAAAGAATAATCCGGTGGCATAAATCCATATTTCCACCATAAAACAAAAAGATATGAAACTTATACCAAGCTTTGCTGTAGACCATACCGATCTGCAGCCCGGGATATACATCTCACGTAAGGACTCCATAGGAGACAATGTCATTACGACATACGACATTCGTATGACAGCACCGAACCATGAGCCGGCATTGCAGCCTGCTGCAATACATACCATAGAACATCTCGTGGCAACGTTCCTCAGAAACAATGAGGAATGGAAAGACAGGATAATATACTGGGGACCTATGGGATGTCTTACGGGAAATTACCTTATTTTAAAAGGTGAATACGACTGTCATGTCATCCGGGACCTCATGCTTCAGGCTTTCGCCTACGTTTGTGAGTATAATGATGAAGTGCCAGGGACCACGCCTGCGACATGTGGCAACTATCTACTCCACGACCTTCCTATGGCGAAATGGGAGTCGCAACGGTATATCAAACGCCTCACGGAGCATTTCTGCTGTGAATATCCGGCGGTGGAAAGACCTAACGACAGTAACGGGAAGTGCTTCTTTGACGCGTAAAAACAAATGACGCATACAAAAGAGAGGAATAAGATAGATGTGTAAAGGACATCGCTAATAATAAGCGCATAAATAAATGGGATAATATGAAAGGAAGGAAAATCATCACGTTATGTTGCAGCACGGTGCTTCTGGTTTTTATTGCAGTGATGGCAGGAAGCATGTATATGCTGGACTTTTCCCTTAAGGCGGTGCCGCAAGAGGAGAGGTTATATAGTATTGCTCATGCAGACAGCATGGCGGAGGCGTTTCGTGACACCTTCGTTGTGATGCCGTCAGGAGAGCGTCATCATGCAATATTCATGAGAAACGACAGCGCAAGGGGGCGCACAGCCATCGTGGTACATGGGTATAAGGATAATTGCATGAAGTTCAGTCCTATCGCTATGATGTACTACCGCAGCATGGGGTATAACATCCTTCTTCCAGACCTTCATGGTCATGGAAAAAGCGAAGGGGAGGATATTCGTATGGGGTGGTATGACCGGTGGGATGTGCTGCACTGGACAAAGGTTGCGGAGAGTATTTTCCGTGACAGTACAGAGACGTCACGAATGGTTCTTCATGGTGTCTCTATGGGTGCCGCAACAGTAATGTGTCTCTCGGGCGAGAGCGATTTGCCGGAATATATCAGGTGTTTTGTGGAAGACTGTGGATATTCAAGTGTCTGGGAGGAGTTCTCCATGCAGTTGAAGGAGCAGTTTTCATTGCCTCCTTTTCCTCTGATGTACACCACGGATATGTTGTGTCGCATGAGGTATGGTTGGGGGTTCCGTGAGGCTTCGCCATTGGACATGGTGGTGCGATGCCGACGTCCTATGCTTTTTATTCACGGTGATGCAGACACCTTTGTGCCTTTCGCCATGTTACAACCGTTATATGATGCTAAGCCTGAGCCTAAGATGAAATGGATTGCTGAAGGTTCGGAGCATGCCTGTGCATATAAAGACCATCCGGAAGAATATGCTGCCGAAGTGAAGACCTTTCTGGAGAGATATATGGAGTAAAGGCGTGTCGTGAGAGTTGTTTTTTGACGGTGGGAATTATGGGTTGACGTTTTGTCATCTTTCCGTTTCTCTCTGGCGCATTCTGCCAGTTTTTTCAGTCACGATGCCCGCATCGCTCCTTCAAAAACTGACACCCTGCTCTCAGAGATAAACCGGAAATATTACAAAGCGAATTAATAGAACCCACCTTTATTCAGTGTGTGCGGAGGCCAACTCTCCCACCTTGAGTATGTCATGAAGGGAGTGGATGATATATGTTGGGTTATGCTGTGAAAGTATTTCGCATGAATGATTGCCGTAAGTTACGGCGCATGTAGGACAGTTAGCGCGTTGTCCCATAATAATGTCGTATGTTGTGTCCCCTACAACAAGAGCTTCCTCTGGGCGGAGAGACATGCTGCTGAGCAGTGAGAGAACCATGTCAGGGGCAGGCTTTGCAAGAAGACCGTCGCTTCCGGTTACCTTTGCTTCAAAGAATGGAAGCATGCCACGTGGTGACATGATAAGATGAAGGGAAGGGGTGTCGCGGGAGGTTACGACAGCCATGCGGAGTCCTTTCTCACGTAGAGCTTCAAGTGTGGAGAGTGTGTCAGGGAAAAGTGTGACATTCTCTACTTCGAAGACAGGAAAGAGTTCTCTATATATTGCCGTGGCTTTTTCCGCATCTTCTTCGTTGAGATGCCCTAATGTCTGCAAAGAAGTCTTGAGTGGCAGTCCTATCGTTGCTGCCATATCTTCTGCTGATGGTATAGGCAGCGACATCCTGGTGAATGTCGCTGCCATTGTTTTTATTATTCCCTGCGTGGTGTTTGCAAGGGTGCCGTCAAAGTCAAAAAGTATCGCTTTAATCATTTTTCAGTTGATTATCATAGTGTGTTCAGAACCGGTTGTTCAGTCAGGATTGTTGCTTTGCCATTCCTCCCATTCTTTCATGGCTTTTTTCCAATCTGTCTGCTCACCCTTTTCTATTGCTTCTGCTGTTTCTCGTTCAGCGTCGCGCTGTTTGTCTCTTTCTCGCTTCGCCTTCATATCAGTGATGGTGGCGTCGTCAAGGATATATATAGCACGACGCTTCACCGCCTCTTGCAGTTCTTCGTAGCCGAAAGCTTTCCCCGGCTCGTTGAAGTCAGAGATGTTAAACTCATATTTCGTACGTAGGATATGCCTTATCTCCTTCTGCTGAAGTCTGTTTCCTGCATTTTTCTTTTTCAGGAGTATGCCTATCTCGTCAACCTCTTTCTGTGAAAATTTGTTTCGTCCCATGTTGGCTTTGGTTATTGCTCAGTGTGAGTGGCGATGTCTGGTGCTGCCTGTTTCGCTGTCTTTTTTGCTGGCTTGCGTGAGTTTGTCCTGGTGCCTGTGTTACGCCTTCGTGGCTTTGCAGGTTCAGTTGCCGGCTTTGCCGGCTCATTAACTGGCTCATTAACAGGTTCTGCAATAGGCTCAGTGACGGCAGGAGTAATGGCTTTAGTCTCCTGATGCATTGGGGGTAACGGTTTTCCTGACTCTGCAGCGGGAACGAGAGTGGCCTGCTCGGGGGCGTTTTGCTGTTGTGGCTCTTGCTGTTCAGCTTGCTTGTTCGGTTGTTTTTTTGCCTGTTTCTGCTTTTGTGTCTTATGTTCCTTTGCAGCCTTTTGCTGTTGTTGTCTTTGCTGTTGTGCCTGTGCCTGTGGTTGTTGCTGCTGTGCCTGTGATTGTTGCTGTTGTTGTTGTTCTTTTTTTTGTTCTTGTTGTTTCGTTTCCTGTTTTTTCTGTTGTTGTTTCTCTTGTTTCTCTTTTCTTTGGTCGTGGTTCTCTTGTTTCTGCTGGTTCCTTCTTTTGAATCCTTCGTTCCAAAGAGCGAGTGCGTTTACGTTATGCTTTTCCATGTACTGAGGCACATCTTCCATCCATTGCTTGCCAGAAGCCATTTGCAGGAAATGATACTGGCGTGTGTAAACGTCGAGTATCTTAAGGTCGTCCATGGTCATTACCATAGGGCGTAATGCAGAATATGTGTTGTCCCATGTCTCATCGTCAATGTCGTTTGTACGCTGAAGGTCATCGCACATTCCCATGGAACGTATGGCTACAGAAGCGTCGTTCGTGATAAGCAACACTTTCTTGCCCTGTGCAAAGAGTTCTACGCAACGTCGGATGATGGCAGGGTCGGCAAATGCACTATGATGGCTCTCCGCCCCTATGCCTTCTATCCTTAGCCTGTTTTCGCGTTGCTGTGAGAGTATGAGACGCTTGGCGAGCCGTGCTGCGATGTTCCTGCATGTCGCCTCGTCGGAGAAGTCCGCCTCTTTATGGCTCACGGGGTCCATCGCTGATGCGAAACGGTCTATTTCCTCGTATGTCTCAGACATAATCATAAAGCGCCCGTGACGGTGCTTTGTAAGACGTGAGATAAACTCTAACTGCCTTTCAAATTGCAGACGTGCGTTGAAGCGAGGGTCTGAATGCGATGAGGTGTGTCCCGTAAGAAGGTCCAGCCAGATGTTTGTGTCGCTGATTACTATGTCGTAGTCAAGAACTCTCGCCAGTGTCTCTTCAAACCATACATAACGTTTCGTCGCTTCTTCTGAAGACAACTGTTGTATCTGCTGGTCGTTGAGGATTATCTGACGCTGAGGGGCATTTATAAGGTCTACAATGTCGTGGATATACATCGTAGGACATGGTGAAACGTTTTTTTGCTCCTTAGCTTGTGTCTGCTCTTTGGCTGTTTGCTCCTTTGCTTGTGGCTGCTCTTTGGCAGTTTGCTCCTTAACTTGCTGCTGCTCTTTGGCAGTTTGCTCATTTGCCTGCTGGTGTCCTGTATTTTCTGTCTGAACCTCTTCTGCCTTTTCAGTGTTTTGTTCTTTTTTCGCCTTAGCAGTTTTCAGTGTCTTTGTAGTCTTTGTCTTCTTTTCCTTTGTTTCTTTTGCCTGTTTTGCCGGCTTGATGTTCAGCAGTTCTTCCGCCTTTTCAAATGTCAGTTCTGTAAAGTCGGCTATTACGTGGTTGCATTTGTCTGTTATGGCTTCCCGGCTATTGTATGTTGTCAGTCCTACGGTGAATATGCCTGATGACATGCCTGCCTGAAGACCTGTGAAGGCATCCTCAAAAACTATGCACTCCTTTTTCTTGCAGTTGAAAACCTTTGCCCCCAAGTTATAACAGTCAGGGTCAGGTTTTGAGGCAGAGAAATCCTCAGAGGTGAGTATTCGGTCGAAGAGACTGTCAAAGTCCGGCAGTTTTGCTCTCAGCGCCTCTATTTTCCTTTTGTTTGAGCTCGTTACGACAGCGCATTTTACTCCATGCTCCTTAATGTCGCGTAGGAAGTCCAACGCTCCTGGTATGAAAGGATATGACATGTTGCGCTCCCATTCATCCAGCCCTGCTGTTATCTCCTCCCTCCACTGCTGCTCAGGGAAGAAATTGTCGAATATCTGTACGAGTGTTGTTCCTTTAATTATCTGTGCGAGGTTCGGTACGTCCGGGCGGTATTTCTTGCCCATGGCATCCCAGAATACCGTGTACTGACCTTCGGTATCAACGAGAGTACCGTCGAGGTCGAATAATGCTGCTTTGAACTTATTCATCTTTAAAAAAACTTTTGGTGTTAAGGTTTGTATATCCCCACCAAAACGGCTTGTTTCCTCAGCATAGCTCGCTGAGTTCGAGCCACCGCATCTCTTTTTCATCGAGTTCTTCGTTGAGTTCTGGTAGACGTTTCGAGAGTTCTGTTATTTTCTCTACCGTCAGGCTTCCTGAAGAGAGAGCCGTCTCAATATGCTCTTTCTCCGCAGTCAGTCTTTCGATGTCTTTCTCCAGCATCTCAAACTCCCTTTTCTCTTTGAACGACATTCTCCGTCTGGAATCATTATGGTAGTCTTTCTTTACGCTTTTCTCCTTGTTTTCTATTTCCATCTTAGGCTTCAGCTGTTTGTATTCCCGATATTGCGAATAATTTCCCGGGAAGTCCTGTACGTCCCCGTCGCCGTGGAAAACGAGAAGATGATCTACCACTTTGTCTGTGAAATACCTGTCGTGTGACACTACTATGACACACCCGGCGAAGTCCTGGAGATACTCTTCCAGCACCTGTAGTGTTTTTATGTCCAAGTCGTTTGTCGGCTCGTCGAGCACGAGGAAGTTCGGGTTACGCATGAGCACGGTGCAGAGATACAGCTTTCTCTTCTCTCCTCCCGAGAGCTTATAGACGTAGTTGTGCTGTTGTTCCGGTGTGAAGAGGAAATATTGCAGGAACTGTCCTGCCGTGAGGTGTTTTCCGTTTCCGAGGTCAATGTAGTCAGCTATTTCGCGTATTACGTCAATCACCTTCTGGTCTTCTCGGAATTTCATTCCCTCTTGTGAGAAATATCCGAACTTCACCGTTTCTCCTATGTCGAAGCGTCCGCTGTCAGGTTTCTCTATGCCGAGCAGCATTTTTATGAATGTCGATTTTCCTGCTCCGTTGTTTCCTACTATGCCCATTTTCTCAAATCGTGAGAAATTATAGTAGAAATCCTTGAGTATCACAAGCGGTGTGTCGTTCTCTCTCTGCCATTGCTTTGAGATATACTGACACTCGAAGATTTTCGATCCGATATACACCTTGCTTGCTTTCAGCCTTATCTGTCTCTCTTCTATTCTCCTTTTGGCTACCTCCTGAAGCATGTAGAACGCCTCCTCCCTATAGCGTGCCTTATGTCCCCTTGCCTGTGGCTGTCTCCTCATCCATTCCAGTTCTCGTCGGTAGAGGTTATTGGCTGTCTGTATCGTAGCCCTCTGGTTCTCTATCCTTTCCTGTCGTTTTTCGAGATAGTAGCTGTAGTTTCCTCGATATGTGTACATGGTGAGGTCGTCGAGTTCGAGAATCACGGAGCATATCCTGTCAAGGAAGAAGCGGTCGTGAGTCACCATGAGTATCGTCTTGTTGCCACGTGAGAGAAATCCCTCCAGCCATTCTATCATCTCCAGGTCGAGGTGGTTTGTCGGCTCATCGAGAATAAGGAAGTCCGGGTCGGTCATGAGAACCGCCGCCAATGCTACACGTTTCTGCTGTCCTCCGGACAGTTGTCCCATAGGTTGGTTGAGGTCACGTATCTTCAGCTGTGTAAGAATCTGCTTTGCGTTGAGGTGCTGCTCATGTTCTGTCTGTTGCTCTGTACAAGTGTCAATGACAGACTTTTCCGGGTCGAACTGCGGTGTCTGACACAGGAATCCTGTCTTAATGTCGTTGCGGTATATTATGGCACCCTCGTCAATGCTCTCTTTTCCTGTCAGCATAGCGAGGAGTGTTGACTTTCCCGTTCCGTTCTGCGCTATAAGTCCCACATGTTGTCCTTCGGCAATCGAGAAGCTGATATTTCTGAAAAGCACTCTCTCTCCGAATGATTTTGTAAGGTTCTGCACGTCAAGTATCGGGTTTGCCATAATGTCTGCGGTTTTGGTGGTTTGTTATGTTCTTTTGTTTTCTGTTTTTTTTCTTATGGTATGAGAGTCTTTTCCGTTTCCTGTTCCTTCAGTTGTCGGTTAATGCTGTCAATATACTCCAACACCTCGTCCCTTCCTGTTCCTTTCTCTGATGATGTCACGAAATAAGGCGGCAGTTCCTCCCATACGTCGAGCATTTTGTCCATCCATTCCTTTGCGGCTTTGCGTGCCTTTGTCTCTCCGAGCTTGTCTGCTTTTGTGAAGATGATGGCAAAGGGAATGCCCGACTCTCCCAACCAGTCAATGAACTCACGGTCAATCTTCTGCGGTTCGAGGCGTACGTCGATGAGCACGAAGGTGCATATCAGCTGCTCGCGCTGCAGGATATATCCTGTTATCATCTGTTCCAGTTTCTGTTGTGTTCTTTTCGACCGTTTTGCGAATCCATATCCTGGAAGGTCTACGAGATACCACTCCTTGTTTATGATGAAATGGTTTATCATCAGCGTCTTTCCCGGTGTTGCCGAGGTTTTGGCAAGGTTACGGTGTCGGCACAGCATATTTATCAGCGATGACTTGCCGACGTTGCTTCGTCCGATGAACGCATATTCGTTCTTCGTGTCTTTCGGACAGAGATTCACGGTAGGTGAACTGATAACGTATTCTGATGTCTTTATTTCCATTATATATAAAAAATTATTATGTCTTGTAATATTTGTTTTTTTTGACATTCTTGAAACCTTCGCCTCCTTCCGGTTTGTCCTGTCGTAATTTTTCTTCCCGGCTTCGTCTTGTCCTGTCTTCGTCCTTCTTTCCGGCTTCGTTTTGCCTTGTCTTCAGGCGTTTCTTCGTTTTCCGTAGTGTCTCAGAGTTTTATCTCCTCAAGTTTTTCCGACAGTTCTGTCCATGTCTCCATATCTTTCTCCTGTTTCTGTTGCACTTCGGTGTATTCGTTTACGAGTTTCATGTCTGAGGCGTTTTCCGGTTTGCAGAGCAAAGTGTCAAGCTCCTGCATGCGTTTGTCAAGTTCCGCGATGCGTTTCTCTATTTCGTTTATCTGTTTCTGTATTCTTGTCGCCTGCTTCTGCCGGTCCTTCCTTTCTGCATAGCTCATTATCTCGTTGTCCGACGGCATGGTTTTTCCTGCCGCCTCGTCCCTTGCCGCCGCATGTGTCTCGCCTTTTGCTGCCTGAAGAGGTGTCGTGTCAGTGGCTTTTCCGCCTTGTCGTCCTTCGAGCTCTGTCGTGTCGTTGTCGTGACTTCTTATCCAGTCGTATATGCCTCCGAGATATTCCCTCACCTTTCCCCCTCCGAATTCATACACTTTCTCTACGAGCCCATCGAGGAACTCACGGTCGTGTGACACTATTATCGCCGTTCCGTCGAAAGCCTTTATAGCCTCTTTCAGCACGTCCTTCGACTTCATGTCGAAATGGTTTGTCGGCTCGTCGAGAATGAGAAGGTTTACAGGCTCAAGCAGCAGACGTATCATGGCGAGGCGTGAGCGTTCTCCTCCGGAGAGCACCTTCACCTTCTTCTCGTTTTCCTCACCTCCGAACATGAATGCTCCGAGAATGTCGTTTATCCTCAGGCGTATCTCGCCTTTCGCCACACGGTCTATCGTCTCGAAAACAGTAAGGTTTTCGTCAAGCAACTGTGCCTGGTTCTGTGCGAAATATCCTATCTGCGTGTTATGTCCTATCTTCAGTGTCCCTCCGTACGGTATCTCGTTCATGATACATTTCACGAGAGTTGACTTTCCCTCTCCGTTCTTTCCCACGAACGCCACTTTCTCTCCGCGTTTTATTATGAGGTTTACGTCAGCGAAGATCTGGCGGTCATAGGTCTTCTCCACGTCTTCGCATATTATGGGGTAGTCGCCGGAGCGGAGACATGGTGGGAATTTCAGTCTCAGTGCCGAGTTGTCCACGTCGTCGACCTCTATAGGCACCATTTTCTCCAGCTGTCTGATACGTTGCTGCACCTGTACCGCTTTCGTCGGCTTATATCTGAACCGTTCTATGAACTCTTTCGCCTCAGCTATCTCCTTCTGCTGGTTCTCGTACGCCCTGAGCTGCTGCTCGCGCCTGTCTCGTCTGAGCACGACATACTCACTGTATTTCACCCTGTAGTCCTCTATATGTCCGCACGTTATCTCTATTGTACGGTTCGTCACGTTGTCTATGAACGCCCTGTCGTGAGAGACGAGCACTACGGCACATGACGCTTGCGCGAGGTACTGCTCCAACCATTGTATTGACTCTATGTCAAGGTGGTTTGTCGGCTCGTCGAGCAGAAGTATATCCGGTTTCTGAAGCAGTATCTTCGCCAGTTCTATACGCATGCGCCATCCTCCGGAAAACTCCGCCGTAGGCCTTTCGAGGTCTTTGCGCTCGAAGCCCAATCCCTGCAGCGTCCGCTCTATCTCCGCCTCATATTGCTCTCCTCCGAGCATGAGGAAACGGTCGTGAAGCGTGGTGAACTTCTCTACGAGCGCCATATACTCTTCCGACTCATAGTCAGACCGTTCTGCCATCTCATGCTCCATGTCGTGGAGCTGTTCTCCCATGCGTATGGTGTCTGCGAATGCTTTCCTCGTCTCGTCGCGTACTGTGGTGTCGTCCTGCAGTTTCATTACCTGCGGCAGGTATCCTATCTTCGTCTCGTTGGGTATTGCCACCGTACCGCTTGTCGGCTGTTGCATTCCGCATATTACTTTCAGCAGTGTTGACTTCCCTGCTCCGTTTTTTCCGACAAGGGCTATGCGGTCACGGTCGTTTATGACAAACGAGACGTTGTCGTATAGTGGTCGTGCGCTGAATTCTATATGTAGGTTTTCTATTGAAATCATGATTGAAGGTGTGTATGTGCCGGTTATTTAATCCCCCTTGCGTTGAGAGCCGCCGTATATCGCGCAGCATTTTTAAGGTGTTCGGAATATGTTGCGGCAAAGTTATGCGTTCCGGAGAAGTCTTCCTTGGCACACATATACAGGTAATTGCTCTTGGCATGGTTGAGCACGGCGTCGATGCCTGCTACGGACGGTATGCGTATAGGTCCCGGCGGAAGCCCTTCGTAGCGGTATGTGTTATACGGCGAGTCAATGGCGAGCAGCTTATGATATATCCTCTTGATGTCGAAACGCCTCCATGCGTATTTCACCGTAGGGTCAGCCTGTAGCGGCATCCCTGCCTTCAGACGGTTGATATACATTCCCGCTACCTGCGGCTTCTCCCCGTTGTTTGCCGTCTCCTCGTCAACGATGCTTGCCAGCGTCACTACCTCCTGTTTTGTCATGCCCGCCATTTCCGCCTTTGCCGTCCTTTCGTCATTCCAGAATCTCTTCTGTTCGCTGTCCATGCGGTCGAGCAGTTTGTCCACCGAGATGTTCCAATACACCTCGTATGTCTCAGGTATGAAAAGGCAATGTACGGTGAGGGTGTCAAGGCCGTATTTCCGACATACCTCCTCGTCCTGCAGGGCGTCAAGCAGTTCTCCCTTGCTCATCATGAGGTGTTTGGACAGTTCGTGAGCCAGCCTTTCCGTAGTCCTTACGGAAGGTATGGTGAGCATCACCGGCTCCTGGCTTCCGTTGCGCATCTTGCGGAACACGCTCAGCGTACCCTCGCCGGAGTTTATGGCGTACCGCCCCGGGCGTATGTTGTCATAATAGCCTGTCATGCCGGCGAGAATGCGGAACGTCAACATTGAGGATGCCTTCGCCACGGGTGCCAGCTTTGCCACTACCGAGTCACGGTCGTCGTCGTTGTCAATGTAAACGTATGCTTTCTCGCCGTTGTCAGCCATAGGCATGAAGAGTGTCGCCACCCTGTGGACAGCTATTGCCGCTATGGCTATGACAGCGAGCGTCACCACAGTCCTCGTGCTCTTTTTCTTTGCTTTTTTCATCTTTCCTGAGTATAGAAAAATATTCTCCTTGCGTACCTTATTATATTATAAGGCATAAAAACTCTGCAAAGTTACAGTAAAAAAACTTATCTTCAAAATAAAAAAACATTTTTTTACCTTTACTTCTCGTTGCTGCGAAGCTACTTCTGCGTTTTTCCCGCCTGTTGAGCCTCCAAGGAGAATCTTCCTCCTCTGGCTTCGCCTTCCTCCTCCTCGCAAGGCATAGCTCAAACAAGTTTGGCTCTGCTCTTGCTTCGAGCGTCGGGTCTGACATGCCGGCAGCGTCCTGCGCCCTTCATACCCCAAAAACATAAAGAGTACAAAAAAATCTCTCTTTCCCATGCTGTCCGCTATTTTTTTATTACCTTTGCATTGAGAAAAAAGTATATGAACTTTATCAGCAAAATATGGACTTCAAAGATTTAGTACAGAAACGCCGTTCCCACCGTAAGTTCACGGCACAGGAGATTGACGGCGATGCAGTAAGACTCATCCTTCGCGCCGGACTTATGGCGCCAACGGGAAAGTCGTGCCGTGCGTGGCATTTCATCGTGGTAGAAGACAAGACGGACATAGAGAAGCTTGCCGACGCCAAAGACGCTGGAGCTCAGTTTCTCAAGGGTGCTCCCCTTGCCGTTGTCATAACGTGCTCGCCAGATGACACCGACTGCTGGATGGAGGACAGCTCCATTGCCGCTGTCACCATGCAATATCAGGCAGAGGAACTCGGCATAGGCTCCTGCTGGGCGCAGATGGACCGCCGTGGTCTCTCCGACGGCACCATGGCTCCCGAGGTTATTCGTGGCGTGCTTGATATTCCGGAAAACCAGAATGTCTTGTGCGTACTCGGCTTCGGCTATCCTGCCGACGAGCGCAAGCCTCAGAGCGACGACAACCTGAAGTGGGAAAACGTGCATATCGGCAAGTTCTAAGCTCAGGGCTTGCGAGGTTATTGTGTGCGTAAAGTTAATTATCTTTAATTTGCTTCAAAAATGTCTCCCTTTGCTTCTTTTGCTCCGGGAATATTATTAACTTTGCCAAGAAATAAAGTGGGGACTGTCGTTTCCCGCTGATGATGTATAAAGCAAAACATAGGAAAATGAGATATCTATACACAATACTTCTTGTCTTGGCTATGGGAGTCGTGATGCCGCAGGACGTCATGGCTTCAGCAAATATCGCAGCAGAAAATATCAGGCAGCCGAAGATTACCGTGGTGAAAGAGTCTACGGTACGCGTCGTTGACGCTGAGGGAGAGACGATGTATGTCTATGACGTTGCCGGCGTTGCCGTACAGACCGTTTATGTTGACTCTCCCGACAAGATTGTTAACCTCGGACTTCACAAAGGATGCTATATCGTAAAGGTAGGCAAGACGGTAAGGAAGATACACGTTACGAAGTAAGTACCTTTCGTTCACGAAACAGTGAGCCGACAGCCATTCCTCAAGCTGCAAAGGCTGATGGGTGGGGAGGTTTATAAGGGAGGATATGTCCACTTGGGTTATGCCAAAAGTGAGCATATCCTCCTTCTTTTTTCTTTTCTCCCCAGTGCCCTTTTCCCTTTGCGCCTTAAAGATTTTTCTTTTCCCTCTCTCACCGCCACCTTTAAACTTTTTCTTTTCTCTGTCATCATAATATCTGTAAACCCGCATAAAAGCCAAACGACGTGGAAATAAGCGAAGCATCACTATTGAGACTCCTTGCCGATGAGAAGACCCAGCGCAAAGCGTTCGAGACGGTAGTAAGGCAATACAGCCAGCCACTGTATTGTACGATACGTCGTATGGTGCTCTCACATGACGATGCCGACGATGTCTTGCAGAACACTTTCCTCAAGGCATGGAAGTCCCTGCCCGCCTTTGAGGGAAAGTCGAAGTTCTCAACATGGCTCTACCGCATTGCCGTGAACGAAGCCTTGGAGTTCCTGAGAGGCAGCAAAGCGAGGAACACCATCTCGGAAGACGAGGAGGCGGGAGGGTATATTGCCTCACGGCTTCTTGCCGACGACTATTTCGACGGCGATGATGCGGAGGCAAGGCTTCAGGAAGCCATACACCGTCTGCCGGAGGTGCAGCGCACGGTGTTTCAGCTGAAATATTGCGACGGGATGAAATACTCAGCCATGAGTGCCATACTCGGCACGTCGGAAGGAGCACTCAAGGCAAGCTACCATATCGCGGTAAAGAAAATCTCTGCTTATCTTAAAGATGTGTAGATTTTTTCCTTATGCTTTTTCTTTATTCGCGATTAAACTTTTTCGCTTTAGAAGCATCATATTAACAGACAACGATATAAAGCAACGGACAACAATGAACAGAAACAACAATATCAGGAAAGAGCCTTTCGTGATGCCGGAAGGGTATCTGGAAGGACTTACGCAACGCGTCATGGACAAGATACCGGAGGGGGAATACCAGCGGATGGCGTATCGCCGTCGCACTCCGTGGCTGGCACGTGGCATAGCGGCTGCCGTCGTCGTCCTGCTCTCCGCCGTATGGTATAACTATGGCGACTTTGCGCAACAGCAGATGACGGGCGAGACGGTAGAGACGGCTTACGACGACAACGGCAGCATGGAGGCTTTCGCAGAATACGCCATGCTTGACCAGCAGGATATATACGAACTGATAATAGAGAAATAATATGAGACACAGAATATTACTCATACTCCTCATTGCCGTAACGGCTGTGAGGGTAAACGCCGAACCTCAGAAAGGCTTCGACGCAAAGGCTTACAACGACGAGCTTCAGGCGTATGTCGTAAAAGAGGCAAAGCTCTCGCCCTCCGACGCACAGAAATTCTTTACGCTCTATGACGCCATGAGGGCTGAAGAGCGCAAGATTTTCAGCAAGACACGCAATACCGCAAGACGACGCCCCACCACCGACGAGGAATGCCGTAAGGCTATCATGGAGAAAGACGAGAACGAGATCCTTCTAAAAAAAATACAGCAGCAGCATCACCTCAAAATGCTCAAGGAACTGCCTGCCTCTACCGTCATGACGTGCCTTTTCCATGCAGAGAAGTTCGACCGCATGAAGCTTCGAGAAATGTCGGCGAAAAGACACGCCGAAAAGAAAAGAGGCCATAAATGATGAATGAAAAACGGAGTTGGTCAGTTAATAATATTTAATTTTTCCATTTGGCACCATAGCGCATGCCTTGGTGTCATTTTATTTTTGTACCTTTGCACCCGCTTTGTGTCAGAGGAGTCAGAAAAGACATCTGCGACACATATTTATAATATAAACTAATAAACATTCAACATTCAATCAACTATGATGAATCAGTACGAGACAGTCTTCATCTTAACTCCCGTTTTGTCTGACGAACAGGCAAAGGAGACTGTAGAAAAATTCGTTACTCTGCTGAAGAATAACGGAGCAGAAATCATCAACGAGGAGAACTGGGGCTTGAAGAAGATGGCTTACGCTATCGACAAGAAGTCAACAGGTTTTTACAACCTCGTGGAGTTCAAGGCAGAACCAACAGTAGTAAACACTCTCGAAACAGGTTACCGCCGCGATGAGAGAGTAATCCGCTTCATGACTGTAAAGCTCGACAAGTATGCTGCACAGTATGCTGAGAAGCGTCGTAACAAACTTTCAAACAAGGAGGCATAACTATGGCAGAGCAGTCAGAAATAAGATATCTTACCGCCCCGACAATCGACGTTAAGAAAAAGAAGTATTGCCGTTTCAAGAAGAGCGGTATCAAGTATATCGACTATAAGGACCCAGAGTTCCTCAAGAAGTTCCTCAACGAGCAGGGCAAGATTCTCCCACGCCGTATCACAGGCACTTCATTGAAGTATCAGCGTCGTGTGGCTACTGCCGTAAAGCGTGCCCGCCAGATTGCGCTTCTTCCTTATGTAACAGATATGATGAAGTAAAAAACAAGGAGGACAACAATAATGGAAATCATTCTGAAAGAAGATATTATCGGTCTTGGATACAAGAACGATATCGTTGAGGTAAAGTCAGGTTACGGACGTAACTATCTCATCCCTCAGGGTAAGGCTGTTATCGCTTCTCCTTCTGCAAAGAAGGTTCTCGCTGAGAACTTGAAGCAGCAGGCTCATAAGATTGCTGCTCTCCTTGCTGCAGCACAGAAAGAGGCTGAGGCTCTCAATGGCGTTACGGTGACAGTGGAAAGCAAGGTGAGCGCGACAGGCGTACTCTATGGCTCTGTAAATGCTGCCCAGGTAGCTGCCGAGCTGTCAAAGAAGGGCATAGAGATCGACCGCAAGCGTATCATCATGAAGGATATCAAGACCGTTGGCGAGTTTGTCGCTACAGTGATATTCCACAAGGAAGTGAAGGTAGAGCTCCCGGTAATCGTTGTGGCAGAGAACGCTCCTGTTGCTCCTGCTGCTCCTGTTGTTGAGGAAGCACCTGCTGCCGAGGCAGAGACAGCTGTTGCAGAATAATGCAGGGTGGGGTCTCTAAGACACACCTGACGTCAGTCATGACGGTTCGCTTTAAGCAATAGAAATATATTTGGATAGTCCCAGGGCAGTATATGTGCTGTTGTGGGACTATCTTTTTTTTACGGTGGGAAACTTGTCCTCCGGCTACATTGACCAGAGGGATGAATCCATGCCCCACCTTTATATGTACATGGTGAGGGCTACGATACGCCTTGTCGCGAATTTGCAGAACCCACTAATAACGAAAAGAAAGGATAAAAAGTATGAAAGCATTTGTTTTTCCTGGTCAGGGAGCACAGTTCTCCGGCATGGGCAAGGATTTGTATGAGAATAACGCCAAGGCAAAGGAACTCTTTGACAAGGCTGACGAAATTCTCGGTTTTGAGATAACAAAGGTAATGTTTGAAGGCACAGCAGAGGAACTGAAGCAGACAAAGGTGACACAGCCGGCGGTATTCCTCCATTCTGTTATATCGGCGATATGTCTTGGCGATGACTTCGACGCGGAAATGGTGGCAGGACACTCGCTCGGAGAGTTCTCCGCTCTCGTGGCTGCCGGAGCACTGTCTTTCGAAGACGGCTTGCGACTCGTCTCAAAGCGTGCCATGGCCATGCAGAAAGCATGTGAGGCAGCACCTTCCACTATGGCGGCTATCATAGGTCTGCCTGACGAAAAGATAGAGGAGATATGCGCTGGTATTTCTGCAGAGGGTAACATCGTAGTGCCTGCAAACTATAACAATCCAGGTCAGCTCGTAATATCAGGAAACATCGAGGCTATAAACACTGCATGCGAGCAGCTCAAGGCTGCCGGAGCAAAGCGTGCCCTCCCGCTTCCTGTAGGAGGAGCGTTCCACTCACCTCTCATGCAGCCGGCAAAGGATGAGCTGCAGGCAGCCATAGAGGCGACAGAATTCGCTACACCACGCATACCGGTATACCAGAACGTTGACGCTAAGGCTCATACCGACGCTGCGGAGATCAAGGCAAACCTCATCGCTCAGCTCACCGCTCCTGTTCGCTGGACATACGAGGTGCAGCAGATGATTGCCGACGGAGCGACAGACTTTACCGAGTGTGGCCCGGGCAAGGCACTTCAGGGCATGATAGCAAAAATCAGCCGTGAGGTTTCTGTTCACGGACTTGCATAAGGTTTGGGGAGCGTTAGTTCCCCAGACACCTTGATCAGGTTAGTTCTGCTTTTTTCCCCAATCACCTTGATCAGGTGAGTTCTGTTTATTTCCCCAAATACCTTATACTCATGGAAAAGATAATAATATATCAGATGCTTCCACGCATCTTCGGCAATACGAACACCACGCGGAAGCACAACGGCACGATTGCCGAGAACGGGTCGGGAAAATTCTATGACATTGACGGCATAGCACTCAACCGAATCAGGAACTTGGGGTGTACGCATGTCTGGTTTACAGGAGTGCTGCGCCACGCTACCTCTACCGATTATACCTTCTACGGCATTCCTGCCAACCACCCGGCTGTCGTAAAAGGAAAGGCTGGCTCGCCATACGCCATAGCCGACTATTATGACGTCGACCCTGACCTCGCGGTAAAGGTAAACAAGAGGATGATGGAGTTCCACAGGCTTGTTGAGCGCACGCATAAGGCGGGGCTGAAAGTTATCATTGACTTCGTGCCGAACCATGTCGCAAGAGAGTATCATAGCATTTGCTGTCCGAAAGGCGTCAGAGACCTTGGTGCCGACGACAACAAGGACTGGCATTTCTCTCCGAAAAACAATTTCTATTATTGTTGGGGAATGCCGTTCACTCCGTCCATAGACCTCGGACACGACTCTGACGGTAAGGCTGTAGAACCCTACTGCGAGTTCCCTGCAAAGGCGACAGGCAATGACGTCTTCTCTGCCTCACCAGGGCTTAACGACTGGTACGAGACGGTAAAGCTCAACTACGGCATTGACTACTGCGATGCAGGAGGACGCTCGGAACATTTCTTCGGCCTTGACGGCAAGCCTCTCCCCAACACATGGTATAAGATGACGGAGATACTGCTCTTCTGGGCAGAGAAGGGTGTCGACGCCTTCCGTTGTGACATGGCAGAAATGGTGCCAACGGCATTCTGGTCATACGCTACGTCCATGGTGAAGGAGGCTTATCCCAACATCGTCTTCATTGGTGAGGTGTACGACCCGAAGCAATACCGTAGATACATAGCCTCAGGCTTCGACTATCTCTATGACAAAGTCGGCATGTACGACACTCTGCGTAACGTGGTGTGCGGCAACGACAGTGCGGCAAACATCACGCGGAAATGGCAGGAGACTGACGACATACGCAACCACATGCTGTATTTCCTCGAAAACCATGACGAGCAGCGTATAGGAAGTGATTTCTTTGCCGGAGACCCTTGGCGTGCCATACCGGCACTTATCGTCTCCACCTTGCTCGGCACAAATCCTTTTATGCTCTATGCCGGTGAGGAGTTCGGCGAGAAGGGCATGGACGAGGAAGGCTTCTCGGGAAAGGACGGTCGCACCACAATCTTCGACTACTGGAGTATTGACTCCCTACGCAAGGGGTTCTTCGCACGCCGTGAGATGACTAAGGAAGACAAGGCGATAGAGAAGATACACTCCCTGATACTCAACATTGCGGTGTCACAGAAAGCAGTAACGGAAGGTCTTTCCTACGACCTGATGTATGCCAACCCTATGTCCGCGCGATTCGATGCGACAAAGATCTTCACCTTCTTGCGTAAGGCGGGTAAAGAGTCTTTGTTCGTCGTGACAAACTTTGCGGCGGAGGACAAGGACGTTGAGATAGACATTCCTTTACACGCATTCGAATATCTCCACCTGGAGCCGGGGAATAAGAAAGCTATAGACCTTATTTCAGGAAGAATCATAAACATTGCGCTTTATCCTGAAACACCTGTCTCTCTTTCTGTTCCTGCTTATTCGGGCTTGGTGCTGAAGTTCTGATACAAAGATATTGGGTGGGTATGCCTCTGCTTTCCGGCATATCCCACCCTTTTTTCGATAGGTGGCGTGCCAGCCTTATCGACTATCCTCAATAGAATATTCTAGTTGTTCTAGATACATTCCGGAAGCCGTAATCTTTTTCGTGCTCCGGGAAAATAATTATTTAATGTCAAACAAAACAACAATCAGATGGAAGCGTTTCTCTAAAGCTTCCTATGCGGTATTCAACAGCCTTCACAGAGAGGTGGCTATAGGAGTGCTCTCGGCAGCCATGCTACAGAGTGCCGGGGTGTTGGCAAAGACACGTTCCGTATCATGCCATACTCCTACGGCGGTAGAAGCTACCCCTCTCTCTGAAACGGAAGAGACAGCAGACTCGTTGGGTGTCGCACTTGCCGGCGTGGAAGTCGTCGGCACACGTGTACCGCTTCTGGAGAGCCAGACGGCACGTATGGTAACCGTACTGCAACGTGCAGACATTGAGGCTGCTGCGGTACACAGTATTAACGACTTGCTGGAGTATGCCGTAGGCATAGATGTCAGACAGCGTGGCGAGATGGGTGTCCAGACAGACATTGCTGTGCGTGGAGGCACCTTCGATCAGGTCACGGTATTGGTCAACGGGATAAACGTCTCCTCACCGCATACGGGCCATCTTACAGCCGACTTCCCTTTCTCTGCCGATGACATAGAGCGTGTGGAAGTGCTCGAAGGTCCTGCGGCAAGAGTATTCGGAACGTCAGCGTTTACGGGAGTGGTGAATATCGTCACGAAAGATGCTTCGGCAGAAAGCTCAGGACGACTGGGAGCAACAGTTAACCTGAGAGGCGGAGCTTACGGCTATGGTGCCGGAGACCTGCGCCTTTCGTTCTCCAACGCCACAAATCATGCCTCTTCTTTTTCACACACACTCTCTGGGGGGTATGCCAGGAGTGATGGCGCTACGGACAATTCTTATTTCTCAAACACACATCTTTTTTACCACGGCACATACAGGTCGCCGGGTGCTGTTGTCGACGCTCAGGCAGGCTATAGCTACAAGCCCTACGGAGCGAATACCTTTTATGGCCTCGCCTCTACCGACCAATGGGAGAGCAACGAGAGGTTCATGGCTTCGGTAAGGGCTGAGACAACGGTAGGACAGTTCCACCTCGCTCCTCAGTTTTCATGGAACAGATGGCTCGACCATTACCAATGGCATCGTGATGTCTCGCCGGGCGGAGAGAATTTCCACCTCGTAGATGTTTACGGAGCGGGAATAAACTCATGGATACAGACAGTTCTCGGAAAGACGGCTTTCGGAGTGGAGATGCGCTCAGAGGCTATATGGTCAACAAACCTCGGAAGGAAACTTGAAGCGAGCGAATACAGAGACCTTGCGGGACACGACGCTACAGATGCGCGCAAGTACACATGCCACGACCAACGTACTAATATTTCTGCGTTCCTTGAGCACGACATATTGCTGAGGCAATGGACGTTCTCGCTCGGAGTACTGGCAAACCATAATACAGGTTTGGACGGGAAATGGCGGCTTTATCCCGGAATAGACATAAGCTATCGTCCTGACGACGCATGGAAAGTCTTCGCCTCATGGAACATGGCATTGCGCATGCCGACCTTTACTGACCTTTACTATAGCGGAACAAATATCGAAGGCTCACGCAACCTCATGCCCGAGAAGACCAATGATGTCTCGCTGGGCGTGAAATACCGTCCTCAAGGTTGGAACATCTCTGCGCAGGCGTTCTATTCCCATAAGACGGACATGATTGACTGGGTGGTTTATACCGACGAGACGTCAGATTCTGAAGGAAAGCCCACAGATCCGTCAACATGGATATACCGTTCCGGAAACTTCACACTCGACAATGTCGGCGTAGAACTTCAGGTGGAGCTCCTGCCACGTGAGATTATGGCTGGCAGTCCTCTACGCCGCTTCTCCGTAGGTTATGCCTATATCTCGGAAGACCTTGAGCACAACCGTCCCGTGACATTGTCGAAATACGCTCAGGAGTATCTGAAGCACAAGGTCGTGGTGCAGGCAGACGGCAGGATATGGAAAAAGCTTAACCTCTCACTCTCGTGGCGTTGGCAGGAGAGGACAGGTGCTGGCAACAGTCCTTATGCTTTGCTCGACGGGCGTCTCTCTTGGGACACATCACGCTGGTCGGCATACGTTGATTGTACGAATATTCTCGACAAAGCATATAATGACTATATCATTGTGCCACAGCCAGGACGTTGGATAAAGGCCGGCATAAGGCTAAGCCTTTAAAAATAAGCAATATAAACATACATGAATCTCTGCTCCTCTACAGAGCCATAACATAAAGACAGCCCGCTGGAAAATAATAATCTCCAACGGGCTGTCATCTTTTTTTCTTCACCAGGTTAAACCTTTCTCTTCCCCGGCTCAATCTTATTTTTTCCTGATATCTTTTTTGCTTCCTTGGCTTTTTTTATCAAGTCAACCTTTGATATTTCCCTCATTTTGCTCAGTTCTGATAGAAGTATAAGCTTTTCTTTGGGCATCTCTCCTCTCTTTACTTTCTTCATGTTGTATTTCCACCAATTCAGCAATGCTTTTTGATCAAAATTGCTTTTTGCAGGCAGCTGGTGATGTTTAGCAACATACTTTTTTAACTGAAGGTAATTGTTCTTCCAGTTCTCCTCTGTTTTTGTCATGTTTATATTACTGCTTTTTGTTGATTTTTTTTATTGCCATCCATGCTATGGCTATAACCACGGCAAGGAGTATGGCATATCCTATTTCATGACTGTATGTCGAAGCGAGTTCAGAAACATCCTCAGGGGTTTTTATGTCTGGGAATGCCTTGTATATGGAGTAACCTATAAAAGCGAGGACGCTGTTCCATGCTCCTGCTCCGAGTGTGGTGTAAAGCAGGAACTTGGAGAGACGCATTCCCGAGAGTCCTGCAGGAATAGATATGAGCTGACGCACGGCAGGCACCAGACGTCCGAAGAATGTCGACATTGCTCCGTGTTCACGGAAATACTCTTCTGCGTAAGCCACCTTCTCTTCGCTGAGGAGGCAGAGATGTCCGAGACGGCTGTTGGCAAAACGGTACACTACGGGACGTCCGAGCCATTTCGCAAGGAAATAGTTCACCAAAGCTCCTGCGTCGGCTCCTATCGTTGCGCATACCACGACAAGTATTATGTTCATCTTGTCTCCCGTCATGGCGAGCCATGCTGCGGGAGGCACTACGACTTCCGACGGGAAGGGTATAAAAGAGCTCTCGATAGCCATGAAGACCGTCACAACCCAGTAGTTGAGGTTCTCCAGAACCCATGTTATTATTTCATTCATTAAGTTTAGGTGTGCAAAAAGTGTATTATGTTGTATTGGATAGCGATGCAGTGTCAGCAAGTGATATGCAGTGAGTGTCGCTACTCCTGCTCTACAGTCATCACGTTCCGTCTGTGCATGGCAGGCGGTCCTTTCTTATGTTCCGTGCTTGTCACCAATCTTTAATATTCGCTGTTCACCGTGCCTGGGTATTCCTCCAGTGCTTTGCGCAACAGTACGAGAGCACGTTCAAGGTCCGGTTTCTTCAGGACGTATGCTATGCGCACCTGATCTATTCCTGCTCCCGGTGTGGTGTAGAATCCGGCTGCCGGAGCCATCATTATCGTCTCGCCCTCATATTCAAAAGATTCGAGACACCAGCGGCAGAACTTCTCCGAGTCGTCGACAGGAAGTTTCGCCACGGTATAGAACGCCCCCATAGGTATCGGCGAATAAACGCCCGGTATTCGGTTCAGGCCGTCAATAAGACATTTCCTTCGCTCTACATATTCATCGTAGACATCACGCTGATATTCCTCAGAAGCGTCAAGCGATGCCTCTGCCACGATCTGTCCTATGAGAGGAGGAGAGAGACGCGCCTGACAGAACTTCATCACAGCAGCGCGCACCTCTGCATTCTTTGTTATCAGTGCTCCAATACGTATTCCGCACTCGGAGTATCGCTTTGAAACAGAGTCGATAAGCACCACGTTCTGTTCTATTCCTTCCAAATGGCAAGCCGAGATATACGGCGAGCCGGTGTATATATACTCACGATACACCTCGTCGGAGAAGAGGTACAGGTCATATTTCTTTACGAGGTCGCGTATCTGGTTCATTTCACGGCGTGTATAGAGATAGCCCGTCGGGTTGTTGGGGTTGCATATCATAATGGCGCGTGTGCGGTCGTTGATAAGCTCTTCGAATTTCTCCACCTTAGGCAGTGAGAACCCCTCTTCTATCGTTGTCGCTATGGTGCGTATCCTTGCACCAGCGGAAATGGCGAAAGCCATGTAGTTGGCATAAGCCGGTTCCGGCACAATGATTTCGTCGCCCGGGTTGAGACACGCTAAAAAAGAGAAGAGTACCGCCTCCGAGCCTCCTGATGTTATGATGATGTCGTCTGCTGTAACGTTGATGTTGTATTTTTTGTAGTAATCTACCAGACGCTCACGATACGACTGATATCCCTGTGATGGTGAATACTCAAGTATTGTGCGGTTTATGTTCTTCAGAGCCTCAAGACCCTCACGTGGAGTGGGCAGGTCCGGCTGACCTATGTTGAGGTGATAAACCTTTGTTCCTCGTTTCTTTGCTGCGGCAGCCAGAGGAGCCAGTTTGCGTATCGGCGACTCCGGCATCTCGTGGCCTCGAATGGATATTTTTGGCATAATGATATTTGTCAGTGAATTTTGAAATACAAAATTACTCTTTTCCTTTGAAACAGCCAAACAATTACGTCAATTTATTTACGTTGTCATAAAAAAATGTATAATAGTTTGCATATATCAAATATAATTAGTAATTTTGCGACTTCATTTAAGGTGGGTTCCAATGATGTTTTGCCATTGCCGCACAGGTGATTTTTGCCTTAGCTGCATTAGCGTGACTGCTGTTGCTGCATGAGTGAGACGTCTGTTGTGTGGCATTTTCACTGCGTCAGCATCATTGCCCTCCTGAATGATATTGTCCACTAACCTGAAACATATTACGAACGAAAGATAATGACAAAGAAATTTGCAGATCACAAGACACTTAACCTGACAGATATCAACAAAGAGATCTTGAAGGAATGGAAAGAAAAAGACGTGTTCCACAAGTCTGTGGACGAAAGAGAAGGCTATCCGGAATATATCTTCTTTGAGGGTCCGCCGTCAGCCAACGGCCACCCTGGCATACACCATGTCATGGGACGCACGATAAAGGACACCTTCCTGCGTTACAAGACCATGAAGGGCTACAGAGTAAAGCGTAAGGCTGGCTGGGACACCCACGGCCTTCCTGTGGAACTTTCTGTAGAGAAGAACCTCGGCATCACGAAAGAAGATATAGGAAAGAAAATCAGCGTCGACGACTATAACGACGCTTGCCGTAAGAACGTCATGATGTACACCGACGAGTGGACTCAGCTGACCGACAAGATGGGTTACTGGGTAGATCTCGAACACCCTTACATCACGTACGACAACAAGTATATCGAGACGCTGTGGTATCTGCTCAAGCAACTGTATGAGAAGAACCTCCTATACAAGGGTTATACCATACAGCCATATTCTCCCGCCGCCGGCACAGGACTGTCAAGCCATGAGCTTAACCAGCCGGGATGCTACCGTGACGTGAAGGACACTACCGTAACTGCGCAGTTCAAGGTGACTGATGCAGAAAAACTATTCGGCGAAGGCTTGGGCGACGTATATGTCCTGGCATGGACGACAACGCCGTGGACACTCCCGTCAAATACCGCACTGTGTGTAGGACCAAAAATCGACTATGTAGCATTGAAGGGTGAGAACCCCTATTCCGGCGAGAAAGCCATATATGTCGTTGCCGAAGCACGCATGGGAGCGTACTTCCAGCCGGTGAAGGACGAGGAGGGCAACGAAAAACCTGTCGAAATAGTTTGGCGCGGCAAAGGTTCCGACCTCGTCGGGCTTCATTACCGCCAGCTCATGCCATGGGTCAAGCCGTGTGCCCTTGAAGACGAAAAGGTCGTGGTAAAAGCTGACGAGGCGTTCCGCATCATCCCTGGCGACTATGTCACTACTGAAGATGGTACCGGCGTGGTACATATAGCTCCGACATTCGGTGCCGACGACGCCAAGGTGGCAAAAGACGCCGGCATTCCTTCGCTCTTTATCATTGACAAGGCCGGAGACACACGCCCTATGGTTGACTTCCAGGGCAAATATTTCGTCAAGGACGACATCGACCCTGAGTTTGCTGGAAAATGCGTCAACGAAGCCTACTGGAAGCATAGCGGCGACTACGTCAAGAACGCTTACGACCCAAAATACAACGTCGGCGGCAAATACGATGAGAAGGCTGCCACTAAGGATATGGACCTCAACGTAGTACTCTGTCTTGAGATGAAAGAAGAGGGTACGGCATTCAAGATTGAGAAGCACGTCCATAACTATCCGCATTGCTGGCGTACTGACAAGCCTGTCCTTTATTATCCTCTCGACTCATGGTTCATACGCTCTACGGCATGTAAGGAACGTATGTTTGAGCTTAACAAGACAATCAACTGGAAACCGGAGTCAACAGGAACGGGACGTTTCGGCAAATGGCTTGAGAACCTCAATGACTGGAACCTCTCACGCTCACGCTATTGGGGCACACCGCTGCCTATATGGCGCAATCGCGACACCAAGGAAGAGATATGCATCGGTTCGCTTCAAGAGCTGTATGAAGAGATAGAGAAAGCCGTTGCGGCAGGTGTCATGACCGTCAACCCTCTGAAAGAGAAAGGCTTCGTCCCTGGAGACATGAGCCAGGAGAACTACGACCGCATAGACATCCACCGCCCGTATGTCGATGACATAAAGCTTGTCAGCCCTGCCGGCAACGTCCTGACGCGCGAGCTTGACCTCATAGACGTATGGTTTGACTCCGGTGCCATGCCTTACGCCCAGATACACTATCCTTTCGAGAACCGTGAGCTCATCGACGATCGAAAGGCTTATCCTGCCGACTTCATAGCCGAAGGTGTCGACCAGACACGCGGCTGGTTCTTTACTCTCCACGCCATTGCCACTATGGTCTTCGACTCCGTGGCATACCGTAATGTCATCTCCAACGGCCTTGTGCTCGACAAAAACGGAGTGAAGATGTCGAAACGTCTCGGAAACGTTGTTGACCCCTTCGAGTGTATCGAGCAGTACGGCACAGACGCCGTGCGCTGGTATATGATTACCAACTCCTCGCCGTGGGATAACCTCCTCTTCGACCGCGACGGAGTAAAGGAAGTGACGTCAGCGTTCTTCATAAAGCTATATCAGGCGTACTCTTTCTTCACCCTCTATGCCAATGTCGACGGCTTTACGTATGCCGAAGACGACGTGCCTTTCAGCGAGCGTCCATATTTCGACCGTTGGCTCCTCTCTGAGCTGAACACGCTGGTAAAACGTGTCGATGAGGCTATGAGCGACTACGACCCTACTCCTGCCGGCCGCATGATACAGAAATTCGTTGTCGAGAAGCTTTCCAACTGGTATATCCGCCTTAACAAGAAACGTTTCTGGGGCGGCGGCATGACGCAGGACAAGCTCTCTGCATACCAGACGCTGTATATCTGTCTTGACACCCTCAGCAGGCTCGTGGCTCCTGTCTCACCATTCTATGCCGACCGTCTGTTCCTCGACCTCAACGCCGTGACAGGGAAAGACAAGGCGGAGAGCGTACACCTTGCCGACTATCCTGTCGTACACGAGGAGTGGATAGACACTGACCTGGAGAACGCCATGCAGGTGGCGATGCAGGTGACATCAATGGTTCTCTCGCTCCGAAAGAAAGTCAAGATACCTGTCATTCAGGCTCTTCAGGAAATCTCCATACCGGCTACGGACAGTGTCATGAGGGCAAACATAGAGCGCATGGCAGACGTGATCCTCGCAGAGACGAATGTCAAGAAGATGACATTCATAGAGTCAGGTGCAGGTGTTCTCGTCAAGAAGGTGAAGTGCAACTTCCGCACCATGGGCAAGAAGTTCGGCAAGCTGATGAAGAGCGTCAACGCCGTCGTTAATGAGTTGTCGCAGGAGCAGATCGGAGAATTAGAGCAGAACGGTATGCTGCCACTGAACGTAGAAGGTCAGGAGGTGAGCATAGACATCGCCGACGTAGAGATCATTTCTGAGGACATCCCGGGATGGACGATAGCACAGGAAGGCAAGTTCACCGTGGCTCTCGACATAGAGATCACTCCAGAGCTGAAGGCCGAGGGGCTCTCCCGCCTTGTCATAAAGCGCATCCAGACGCTACGCAAGGAGAGCGGCTTTGAAATCACGGACAGGATCAATGTAGTTCTTGAGGACAATGCCGATCTTCAGAATGTCCTTAGCGTCTTCGGAGAACATATTTCGGCACAGGTGCTTGCAAACACTATAGTGACCGGCGATGCTTCCGAAGGCTCTTTGCAGGACTTCTCCGATTTCCAGGCAAGGGTTCTTGTTACCAAAGCATAACGAAAGACCAACCGTAAGACTACCGCACACATCTTTTTCCACTGCGGTGGTCATACGGTTGGTGTCGTTCATTATATATTATGTATTATATATCATGGTGAGGATTAACACCCACACCTTCATACCTATAATAATAATAATCACTATGGAAAAGAAACGTTATAGCGACGAGGAGCTTGAGGAGTTCCGCCTTATAGTAGAAGAGAAGTTGCGCAGCGCCACGGAAGTCTATAATTCCATGATGGAACAGTTGCAGAAAAGCAATCAGAATGACGACAGCGACACCGCGCCGACGTACAAGGTCCTTGAGGAAGGCCTGGCGACCCAGTCGAAGGAAGAGCTGATACAGTTTGCGCAGCGCCAGCAGAAATTTATCCAAGGCCTGAAAGGTGCTTTGATACGCATTCAGAACAAGACGTACGGCATTGACCGTATCACCGGTGAGCTTATTCCGAAGGAAAGGCTCCGTGTCGTGCCTCATGCAACGCTCAGCGTAGAGTCAAAGAACGCAAGAAAGACAAAATAGTGCTTTAAAGACATGAGCCACCTGTCATTGTGTGGCTCTGTTTTTCACTATAGGTTGGTTCTGTTAATAATTCGACAAGTCTCATCAATTTCATAGTTCCTCCCCTCAGGTCAGTGTTTCCGGAGGATAATTCTCCCACTGTCTTACAATAAAAACGATTATTTAGTGACAAACGAAAAAAGAAAGAAACTCTGGCAAGGTGTTACTGCTATTGCCATCATGCTGCTCATACTCGTTATTGACCAGTGGATAAAGATAGAGGTAAAGACCACCATGACACTTTATGAGAAACATGAGGTGACTTCGTGGTTCTACATTTATTTCATAGAAAACAACGGCATGGCGTTCGGCATGTCGTTCATCAACAAGACGCTGCTGAGCCTTTTCCGCCTTGCGGCAATCATCGTCATAGCCGTTTACCTCTTCCGTCAGGTCATGAAAGGCGCTCGCTGGGTCTTTGTCATCCTCCTTGCCATGCTGTGGGCGGGTGCTGCGGGCAACCTCATTGACTGCGTGTTCTACGGTGTGTGCTTCACTCAGTCATCCCCCCACTACGTCGCCTATGCCGTACCTGTCGGCGAGGGCTATTCCACGTGGCTCAACGGCAGGGTTGTCGATATGTTCTACTTCCCGCTTATCGTCACGGAGTTCCCGGAGTGGGTGCCGTGGTACGGCGGTCGGCAGTTCATATTCTTCTCTCCGATATTCAATTTCGCCGATGCTGCCGTAAGCTGTTCTGTCATTGCCGCCTTGCTCTTCTGCCGCAAGGAAATCGGCGAGATAGCTCTTACTAAGGAACGCTCAAACACCGATATTGACCATGAAGCTTGAAAAGACCCCTCTCGCTGTCCTCCTCCTCCTGCTCGTCGTGGCTTGTACGTCAACACGTTCGAGGTATGTCATAGACGATGACGTCATGGAGGACATTCTCTATGATGTCCACCGCTCTCATTACCTCTTGGAGGACGACATCAAGAGACGATATGACGGAGCCAGCCAATACGCCATGATGCAGCACATCCTGAAGCAGCATGGTGTCACGCGACAGGAGTGGGACTCGTCCCTTGTCTATTACACTCGCCACGCCGACGAGCTGAGCACGATCTACGAGCGCCTGACGGAGAAAATGGAATATGAGGCAACAATCATGGGCGCAGGCGTTTCTGAGGTTTCTGACTCTTCAGACATCTGGACGTCTGACCGTAACATCATCCTCACGTCCGAAGACCTCTTCTCTTCATATCAGTGGAAGGTCAATACAGACACTACGCTGCAAGCTGGCGAGAAGGTCACGCTGAGGTGTATGGCTCATTTCCTTAACGCCGATGCACAGAAACGTGCCACTTTGCTCCTCGCCCTGAAGCTTTCCGACGACAGTGTCATGACAAGATATTCCGTTGCCACGCAGACGGGCATCTACACCACCGACATTACCGACGACCTGGCGAAAGGAATAAAAGAGGTGTCAGGCATTTTCATGCTTCACCATCCGCTCATGTCGTCCTCTGCCACATCCAACGACAGACAGATAGCCGTCATCTCGCAGATCAAGCTGCTCCACGAGCCGAAAGTGCTCCCCCAGCAGGATAAGCCAAAGTCAGACGTGCAGGAGTCGGACACCCTGCGTGTGCTCAACGCTGACTCTCTGAACAAGAAAGGCCTTGAGGGTACGAGTGCGCCGAAACGCATCAATGCCATAAGAAAACTTGACAACGTGGAGGAACTTCCGGCTCCCGGCAATGTGCCGGCTTCCCGCAATGTAAATATAAAGTAGAAAACTCATTTATTCCTATGGTAAAGAAACAATCACCAGAAGATTACCGTAAAACGCTGAAAACCGTCATCCCGACGCTTGCAAAAGACCTGTTCCGCGAAATGGGTCTCAAGGCAGTCACTATGGACATGATCTCGCAGAGGCTTCGCATCTCCAAGCGAACGCTCTATGAGATTTACCCCAACAAAGAGGAGATTATCATGGAGTCAGTGAAGATGGACATCCAGACAACCCAGGAGGCTTTCCGTAAGTGTACAGAGGAAAACGTTGACACGATGGACATCATGACCGAGGTGTGCCGCGTTCACCTTCTGGAGGCAAAGAACACCAATCCCCTCGTCATGGAGGAGTTGAGTTCATATCCGAAGGTCCTGGAGTTTATAAGCCAATACAGGAAGGCCAGTGCTGCGAAAAACGACGAGTTTCTGCGGAAAGGTCAGGAGGAGGGTTATTTCCTGAAAGACATAAACCTGAGCATAACAAGCGTACTGGTCAATTCGCATTTCGACATCATAATGCAGAAAGGGCTTTATAAGGAGCACAGTCCTTCGGAGCTTCTCTATACCACCATCCTCCTCGGAATAAGGGGCTTATGTACGCAGAAAGGCATAGAGCGCATTGACGAACTGCTGAGAAAGACTTTCAACAACGGTTAAGCTGAAGCCTAAACATGTTAAGGTGGGTTCTATTAATTCCCACCGTCTAAATGTAATTAATTATGGGTTGATGTTTTGTCATCTTTTGGGTTCTTTTCGGCTCAAATCGCAAGTTAAATCGGTCATGTAGCTCGCTACACTCCCTCTTTAACTTACAATTTGAACTCGAAAATAACTCCAAAATCTGACAAAGCGAATTAATAGAACCCACCTTAAGCTAAAGCTGAAATAGGTTAAGCTAAAGCTGAAATAGGTTAAGCTGAAGCTTGAAGCAGAAAGACTTCTAACGAAAACAAGACATTCTCCGGTGGGTTTTCTCCCCCGAAAAAAAACGTGATATGATGAAACAGATAAAATGGGGCTTTATAGGTTGCGGAGAGGTAGCCGAAAAGAAGAGCGGCCCTGCGTTCAACCTTGTCGACGGCTCAGAAGTCGTAGCTGTCATGTCCCGTACAAAAGAACGTGCCAAGAGCTATGCCGAGCGTCATAATATAAAGAAATGGTACACCGATGCTGCGAGCCTTATCAACGACAGCGAGGTGAACGCCGTATATGTCGCAACACCACCTTCAAGCCATCCCACCTACGCCATCATGGCTATGAACGCCGGCAAGCCGGTGTATATAGAGAAACCTCTCGCGTCGAGCTATGACGACTGCGCCCGTATCAACCGCGTGTCGCGAGAAACCGGCGTGCCGTGTTTCGTGGCATATTACAGAAGGTACATGCCCTATTTCCTCAAGGTCAAGCAGCTTGTCGAGGCAGGTACGATAGGTGAGATACAGAACGTGCAGATAAGATATTCGTGTCCTCCACGACCTGAAGACCTCAACTTAGAGCATCTGCCATGGAGAGTGCTGCCCGAGATTGCCGGAGGCGGATATTTCTATGACATGGCAGCGCATCAGTTCGACCTCATCCAGGAACTCTTCGGTGTCATAACCCATGCCAGAGGCTATGCCTCCAACCGTGGCGGCCTGTATGGTGCCGAAGACACTGTCAGCGCGTGCTTCCAGTTTGAGAATGGTCTTCCCGGCAGTGGCTCGTGGTGTTTCGTCGGTCATGAGTCGCACATGGAGGACCGCATCGAGCTGCTCGGCTCTAAAGGCACGATATGCTTCTCCGTGTTCAGCTATTCTCCTATCCACCTCCATACCTCTGAGGGTGAAAGCGTCTTTGACATCCCTCCCCACGACTTCGTTCAGCTGCCTATGATACAGGCAGTCGTCAAGACACTGCAAGGCGAGGGGACATGCACTTCTACAAGTTTCTCGGCGACCCCCGTCAACTGGGTCATGGACAGGATATTGAAAAAGATATAAGTGGTAGACTTATCCTCCTTAACCGCTGTTGAGAGGTTAGCAATAGACAGCACCAACCTATACTTTATGGAAAAGAAAATACTATGTCTGTTCCTGCTGCTGATATGCTGTTTAGGCATAACTGCTGCCACTGACGGAGACGGGACCGCTTCTCTCGCCGAGAATGCCCCCCTGTCTTCCACGACATCCGTATCTTCTCTTCCTGCAATGCCCGCGTCAGACGTTACGACCGTCGACAGCGTCCCTTCCCAGAAGCCTCGTAAGTCTTTCTTCCGCCCTGTCCTCAACGGCATTAAGAGTTTCATTAGGGAGTTCAAGACGTTCGACACGCTGTATATCGAGCCGCAGCATTATAAGTTTCAGGTTATGTGGCAGGTCTCCACGTTGTTTGAGAACTTCAGACTCAAAACCGGCCATGGCGACTATGTTGACCTCTCTCCCGATGTCGTCACGCGCATGGGGCCTTACATTGGCTATTCGCTGATCTTCCTCGGCTACACCCTCCAGCTCAACAACCTCTATATCGGCAATACAAAGAAGTCGTTCAACCTCAGCCTCTATACCTCGCTCTTCGGTGTTGACTTCTATTATCGCGACAACAGCAAGTTCAAGATACGCAGGGTATTCCACGACGGTGAGGAGCTTCGCCTTCCAGACAGTGTCTACGGACAGGCGTTCGACGGCTTCAATGTGAAGTACTGGGGTTTCAATACATATTATATCTTCAACCACCGCAAGCACAGCTATCCCGCTTCCTACAACCAGAGCACATGCCAGAAACGCTCCGCCGGTTCTCCTTTGGCAGGTTTCGGCTACGGCAAGTACAACCTCTCCATGAACTGGAAAGACTTCGAGACGTTTACCGACGTAGGCAACCAGAGCATCGGTTTCAACGGCGATAATTTCTTCAACGAGATCATGTACGAGTCGTACTCTCTCTACGGCGGCTATTCCTACAACTGGGTCTTCGCCCGTAACTGGACGTTCGGTACGTCAGCCACCATCGCCGTGAGCTATAACAAGTCGAGTGGCGAACGCTTCAGGATGAACAAATTCTTTGAGGACTTCAAGTTCTCGAACATCTGCCTCGACGGCGTCGGCAGGGTAGGGGTGGTATGGAACAATACGCGTTTCTTTGCCGGAGCCTTGGCACAGATACATTCATATAACTACTCCAAGGAGCAGTTCTCACTCAACAATACCTTCGGCAACGTGAATATCTACGTCGGCTTGAACATCGGCAAGAAAAAGGCGTACCGCAAGCCAGGAAAATGGTTTGAGTTCTGACACACCCACACCCGCCATGTGGTGAAAAGCCACCAATGCCAACGTCCTAAACATTGTACATATTCTGCCCTCGTGAGACAAATTGAAAACTCACTTTGCTCTCCTGAGTCAAATTGAAAATATGGCACATCGAAACAACAGAACCCATCATACATACCTTCTCATATCCGTCGTCATCATCCTTTCCTCCTGCTTCGGTGGGAAACAGGAGCAGGAATATACCCCTTGGGGCACTGTCGTCGGCGAGGCGGCTTATGACAGCCTTCCTGACGGTGCTCTCTCCGTTGGCGACATCCTTTCGCAGGGTGAGATGATAATGCTTACGCTCAACGGTCCTGAGACATATTACGACTACCACGGCCACGGCATGGGCTTGCACTTCATGCTCTGTGAGAAGTTTGCCCAGCATATCGGCGTGAAGCTCCGCGTGGAGGTGTGTAAGGACACCTTAGACATGATCGGACGCCTTCTCCGCAACGAGGGCGACATAATCGCATGTCCCGTCAAGGGCGACTCCCTTGCGTCGTGCGGCCCTCACTGGGCAGTGAGCCGTGACAACACCTCCCTCCTCCACGAGGTGCGCAAATGGTACCGTGCAGACATGGTGGCAGAGGTGAAGCGTCAGCAGAAAGAGCTCCTCGCGTCAGGAGGCGTGACACGCAAGGTCTATGCCCCCATCATAAGCCGTGAGAAAGGTCTCATATCACGCTGGGACCCTCTGTTCAAGAAATACTCCGTCGTCCCACGCCTCGATTGGAAGCTCCTTGCCGCCCAGTGCTATCAGGAGTCGTGCTTCGACCCAAAGGCGCATTCGTGGGCGGGAGCCTGCGGCTTGATGCAGATTATGCCTTCCACGGCATCGCTCCTCGGCCTTCAGCAGAAGGATATCTACGACCCCGAGAAAAACATCGAGGCGGCAGCAAGATATATGGCTCAGCTCATGCGCGACTTCCACGATGTCGACAGTCAGTATGACCGTATATGCTTTGCCCTCGCCTCCTACAACGGCGGCAAGCTGCATATCCGCGACGCTATGGCACTGGCTCGCAAAGACGGTCGCGATGCCACGAAATGGGCTGTCGTGGGGCAGTATGTCCTGAAGCTTACACAGCCGCGATATTACACCGACCCCGTCGTGGCTTACGGATATATGAGAGGCACTGAGACCTACGACTATGTAGAGCGGATAATGAAACGGTGGAAAGATTACGGTGGGCGACCTCTCCGTGGCTCCTCGCCGGGCATGTACGACGGCCCCTCAACCCAACCCGTCATAGACAATTCGGGTGCCATGCCGAGGCCGGCAAAGAAAAAACACAGGTTCAGCGAATAAAAAAGTTCAGAAAAAAATCATGTTAAGTACTTTCATAGCAAAGAGAATATATTCCGACTCTGGTGAGACGAAGAAAGTCTCCACGCCCGCCATATATATCGCTACGGCAGGAATGGCGATAGGCTTGGCCGTGATGATTATTTCCGTCTCTGTGGTGCTTGGCTTCAAACGCACCATCAGCGAGAAGGTCGTTGGCTTCGGCAGCCATGCCGTGGTGAGGAACTTCACGTCCGTTCAGGGCGACAGCGACCTCCCCATCTCTCCCTCGCAGGTTCTCCTCGACTCCATCCGTCGCGCCCCGGGTGTTAGGAACATACAACGCTATGCCCTCACGCAAGGCATCCTGAAGACCGACAGCGACTTCCTCGGAGTGGCTTTCAAAGGCGTGGCACAAGAGTATGACACGCTGTTCCTTCACCAGAACATGCGTGACGGCGTGCTGCCGCCGTTCTCCGACGCAAAGTCGTCAAACAGCATCGTCGTCTCGAAGATTATCGCCGACAAGCTTCACCTGTCTGTAGGCGATAAGGTCTTCGCCTATTTCCTCGGCGACGAGGGCGTACGGACAAGGAGATACCGTGTGGCGGGGATATACTGCACGAACCTTACGAAATACGACGAGTCGTTAGTGTTTACCGACCTCACCGCCATACAGAAGATCAACGGCTGGGAGAGCGGCATGGTCAGCGGAGTAGAGATCAACGTCCGTGACTTCCATGCCCTCGACGCCACGTCGCAATGGCTCTCACGCCATGTCAACAAAAAGGTTGACGACCTCGGCAACACCCTGGCTTCATCGACGATCTACGAGGTTAACCCCCAGATTTTCGCATGGCTCGACCTCCTCGACCTCAACGTGTGGCTTATCTTCGCCCTTATGATTGCCGTCGCCATGGTGACAATGGTCAGCGGCCTTCTCATCGTCATCCTTGAGCGTGTCTCGATGATAGGTGTGCTGAAAGCTCTCGGCGCACGTAACGTCATGATACGCAACACGTTCGTGTGGTTCGGCTTGTTCATCGTCGGCAGGGCCCTCGTCATAGGCAACGTCATAGGTCTTGCGCTATGCCTCCTTCAGAAATATACCGGATTGCTCACGCTCGACCCCCAGACGTACTATGTCTCTTCCGTTCAGATAGAGCTCAACGTCCCAGTCATCCTGCTTATCAACGCTGCCACCGTCCTCGTCTCCGCCCTTATCCTCGTCTTGCCGACGATGCTCGTCTCGCATGTCAGCCCTACGAGGTCAATGAAGTTCAACGAATGATGCATCCCCCACGGTTACTCCGCATTATCAGTAAGAAAAAGAGAAGATGCACATGAGAGAGGAATTGCAAGGTAACAGGTAACGGGTAACGCTTTGCACTTGTTTTGGTAACATGGCAGCCGTAACTTTGCATCCAAAATACCGACAGGTCAATCTATAAATGATGCACCCTGTCTCGCAAGGTTTTTGCGGGGCAGGGTGCAATATTATCAGTTTATTATGACATTCTCCACTACGGTGTTGTCAATGACGTTTTTGTCGAACGCCTTCTTCTCGTCCTTTACGTTTATGTTCTTGAAAAGGAAATCCGAGAGAATGTATTTGTCGCTCTTTCCTACGTCAAAGAAGTTCTTGCACTCCATGTTTATGTTCGTCATGACGATGTCGTTACACCGGCTCATCGGCATGTCGTCACGCTCCTCCGGCTGGAAGAACTGCTTCCACGGGCGTATGACGAGGAAGCTTCCCGTCGTGCCGGAGATATTGTCCACGGTGACGTATTCATAGTGTTGCGGAGTGTCAGGACGCATCTTCAGCCATAACACCCTGCTCGCATTCTCCACGCTGATATTCCGCAGTACGATGTTGCGGTCGTAGACGCTCTCGCTGCCGAGGGTGAGACATCCATGCACCACGCCGTATTTGCAGTTCTGAATGAGGATATTGAAGTTTGGCCCGTTCTCAGGTGCTTTGTCTGCCCATGTGCCTTTTCCGCCCTTTATCGCCACGGCATCGTCGTTTACCGACATGTAGCATCCGTCGATTATGACATCATGACACACGTCTATGTCTATGGCGTCGCTGCTCGGAGCTTTGAGCCCTTTTGTCGGTGAATAAATGTAGCAGTCGAGATACCTGACGTGGTCAGAATTGTAGATATGGTTTGTCCAGAAAGGAGAGTTTACGAGACGCACGTCCTGCACCGTGACGTTGTGGCTGTTGGAGATATATACGAGACGTGGGCGCTGCTCGTCTTTGTTCGTACACTGAGGGTTCCATTTTCGCCTTAGCCAGAACTCCTCCCAGTAGTGCCGTCCGTTGCCGTCGATAGTGCCTTTCCCCGCAATGGTGAAGCCGTCGAGAGCGTCAGCGTTTACGAGTGCCGCAAAATATTTGCATGTCTGTCCCTCGATACGTGTCGTGAGAATGGGGAAGTCCGCAATATATTCGCTTCCCTTGAGCTTTCCTCCCTCTTCCACGAGCAGGTGAGTGCCCTGTCGGAAGAACAGTGCTCCGGTGAGGAACGTCCCTTCCGGAATGACCACCACTCCTCCTCCGTCTTTCGCTGCACGCTCTATGACGTTTTGCAATGCCTCTGTCTGAATGACAGTGCTGTCCTTCTTCACTCCATAGTCAGTTACGACATATCTTTTTCCCAGTTTTGCCACGTCAACCTTTCCGACATTCTGAAACCATGGCGACATAGATGTTCCGTCGGGCCATCTGTCAGCCTTTGAGAGCAGGCGGTAGTACTCCACGGCTCCGAGGATGAAACACCCCGTTCCGTAATCCTCGAAGTCAGGCATTGAGGTGAACGTCACCGGCTGTCCTGCCGAAGGGTCCTTGCCCGTGCCTTGGTTATATCCTATGAATCCGTTGTCGTGAACACACGATGCCATGGCGTTCCATGCCTTCTCCATGGCTTTCTGATATGTCTTCATAGGCAGTATGCCCTCTCTTACGCCCCATGCCATGCCGTATAGGAACAGCGCCGTTCCTGTCATCTCTGGCCCTCCGTATGTCACGGGCGAGTGAAGGCTGACGTTCCAGAAACCGTCCTTACGCTGGCATTTCAGCAGTGCGCGGCTCATCTTTACGAAGTCCTCCTGAAGATATTTATAGCAAGGATCGTCGGCAGGCAGTGTCTCCATGACCCTTACGAGCGCGGCATACACCCATCCGTTGCCACGGCTCCAGTAGCAGTTCTTGCCGTCCTTCTCCTTATATGGCGGCACATAGTCCTTGTCTCTCCACCAGAGTCCCTCTTTCTTGTTGAAGAGTCCTCCGGCGAGGGTGTCACGTGTCCATTTGTATGAGTTCATGGCATAGTCGAGATATTTGCGCTCTCCGCTCACTTTGGCATATTTCGCATATACCGGCATGGCCATCTGTATGGCGTCGATCCATGTCCAATAAGAGTATTTCCCCGTAGCCATCTGCAGGTCGAGGTTCTCCCTCACCTTCGTCATGTCCTTCTTCATTCCGCTTTGCACGTGGCGGTCGAGGTATGTCTGCTGGCAGCACTGGTTGTCGGCGTTCGTGTCGCTGACGCTGTTGCGTGCCGTCCATTTGTGGTAATCCGCCCATCGGTCGGTGTACTCGATGTAGCGTTGCTGCGGGTCGATGTCGTAGAGAGCCATAAGACCTTCGTAATATACCGCCCTTGTCCAGAGGTTGCTTGTCCTGACCTTCTTGACGAAAGTATCTTTCGTCGGGTCGTCATACTTTTTCATGAAGTAATCGTTCGTGCGGTGTACCACGTCGATTATCTCCTTTTGCTTCTCACTGTTCTGCGCTCCCGCTTCCGCAGGTATCAAGGCTGCTACGAGAGCCATTACGCAGGTAAAAATCTTTTTCATAAATTTATGTTGTTGTTTTGTTTCAAGGGGTTTCAGGTTTCAGGAGGTTTCAGGTTTCAGGTTTCAAGGGGTTTCTGGTTTCAAGTTTCAGGTTTCAGGTTTCAAGGGGTTTCAGGTTTCAGGAGGTTTCAGGTTTCAGGTCAAGGTTAAGGTTAAGGTTAAGGTCAACGTTAACGTCTCACCTCCACAAGCCTAACCGCCTTTATACCGCTCTCCATAGGTGTCCATTTCTCGTATGTCGTCTTCTTGTAGTGAATGTCCACCACGTTTATCTCCTTCATCTTACGCCATTTCACACCCTTACGGTCGAGGTCGGCAATGCGGTTGGCAGGGAGGTTTGTCACCTCTATGCGTATGGTGTTCCTGCCTTTCCTCAGAGCGTCCTTGCAGTCGAGCAGGAAAGGCACCGCCCATGCGCAACCGATATATTCATTATTTATATATACCCTTGCGCTCTCCCTCACGTCGCCAAGGTCTATCATCCAATGCTTGCGAGCTTCTGCCGCCGGGAGTTTTACTACGGTTTCATACACCCCCGTACCCATTGTCACCGCAGCGCTGTCGCCGAGTGTCTCCCATGTCTGAAGCCTGCCGAGCTGATATGTCTCTCCCACCTTTGGCTGCTCGCCGGTGAAGGAGAGGTGCCATTTCTGTGCTGTTATGTCTATCTCGCTGCCTTCCTCGCCCCATGACTCTTCCGCCATGTCTTTTGGAAACAGTGCCTCGTCGTCAGAGCATACGAGTATGCGGCTCTCACCGCTTTTCAGGCTTATCGCCATGCCGTCGTCGTTGATGGTCGCCTTGGAGTATGTGTCGGTCATGGGGTTATACCACATGGCGTGTTTCTCGTCTGTTGCGAGACGTACCGTGCCGCGGATGTCTTTCCCTGTGAGGTTTGCTATGAAATAATGATGTCCGTAGTCGTTGCTGCGACGTATTACGTTCAATCCGAGCACACTCTTCATCGCCTCGCTCTTCGCCGCTCTCTCCATTGCCGCTCTGTCGTTGCCTGTTATCACGTCAGCTCCCGCCCTTTTCAGCGCTTCGACATGCTCCGCCACCTCCTTCGGCATTATGCACCCCTCAGGAATTACGATGCCCTTATACCTTGTCCCAGCCACTGTCGTTATGCCCCCTTCGTGCCATGCTGTCGTCATGAGGAGGCTGTCGCTGATGTAGTCGCAGTCATACCCCGCCTTGTCTATGTCGAGAATGGTTCTGATGAAGTCAGGAGCTTTCTTCTCCATGGAGTGGATGTCGAACATCATGAGCCATTTCTTCGTCTCTTTCCGCCACATGTCCCTCACGGGCAGATAGACGAGGAAGTCGTTGTCCGGCTGTCCCCACTGCAGGTATGTCTGACAGCGTGTTATATACTCCATGAGTGCCGGTGCGTCTCGCCAGATGCTGTTGGCAGGGCTCATGTCCACCGAGGCGTAGAACCTCCGTCCGGGCCATGGCTCGTCCTTTGGTGCGTATGCCGTTCCGTGGAAGAACATGTGGTTCACCCCGGCGCAGAACATCAGGTCGAGGTCGGGCTTCATCTGGCTCAACGACGTCCGGAAATGCTCTGTGAGCCATGTGAACGTCTCGCTCGACGTATATCTCTTACCTGTCACATGAGCTGCAGAAGGAGCGTATTTCAGCATGGTGAGGTCACTGAAGTTAGGACGTGTGAAGCCGTCGTCACGCCGAAGTCCGCGGATGCCGAAGTCCGTCAATCCGAAGCCTTCTATCTCCGGAATGTCCACGGCGGCATAACAGTCGATGAGGTTTGCCGGCGAGCCGTGAGCCTGGTTGCGTGTCACGGCTCCGTGTCTGTGTGCCCATGCCGTCCATTGGCGTGTGAAGTTCTGGAGCAGCATCTCCGCCAATGTCTCGCGGTAGTCGCTGACCACCTGCGGTTCTCCGTCGGCAAACTCTTCCAGCTTGTCCTCCAACCTGTATCCCCTGCGTCGGTCAAACTCCTCGAACAGCGTCGGTGTCCAGTTGGCTTCATACACCTCATAGCTGTCGTTGAAGAAAGTATGGGGGAATGGCGTGTTGCTCTCTGTGAATGCCCTCTCTATATGCTGCAGGTAATGAGCCACGGCGGTAGAGTCGAAATGGTCGATGACAAAGCCCTCTCCTCCCGGTGCAGCACGTTTCACCTTCTGTCGCGTCCGGCTCTCATATAACGCTATGACCCTTTTCATGCCTCCTGCTTTAGGATATGCCCTGACAACCTTCAGCTTCGCGTGTTTCTTCTCCTTGTCAGGGATGTTATATGCTATCTCCTCCGGGTTCATGTCAGAGCTTACGAGGGTGTCTATGATAAACGCCTTACATGCCGCCTCCTCTACAGGCACCCATGGTCCTCCGAAGGGCCACCCTGTTCCTGTCGCCATGTCCGTCTCTATGCCGAGGCGTTCGCCTTCAGCCTCTACATGTCGTAACATCTCCATCCACTTCGGCGAGAGGAAGCTTATCTCGTTCTCCTCATCGCCCTGAACGCCGTAGATCGGGGTTATCTCTACCGCTCCGACACCCGCCTTGGCATATTCGCCGAGACACCATGTAAGGTTTGCCTTGTCCACGGCAGAGCCTAACCACCACCACCGAAGTCCTGGCTTCGCCTCGCGCGACGGTGAGGGCAGCAACGGTTGCGCCCATGCCAGACATGCCGTCATGGCAAAGAAAAAAGTAAACAGTCGTCTCATATCAAATTTAAGGTTATAATAGTTTAGGGTAAGGTGGGAAATAACAGAACCCACCTTAAATCATTTTGCAAATTTACACAAAATAGGCATATAACATGAAAATATTTCTCAAATAAATACAAAAGAGTAAAAACTATTGTTAAGAGAAAGGACTCTCAGCCAAAAGTCGATGTATTTGTATCAAATCGGCAGGTTAATGAAGCATAAAAAACCACGCCTTGCTGTGACGACGGCAGAAGTAAGGGCCGCACACCCCGCGGAGTAATCTTATCTGACAATTAGCTTTAAACGGTGGTTTTCGTGGTCATTATTTATAAAATATATAAAAATATTTTCTGTTTTTCGCTGTATGATAATTTTTTTTCCTACCTTTGTAGCGATTATGTGCAGACACTTCGGCACATATACTAACTGTAACCTACAAAAACATAATAACGCAACAATGAATACAGGAAAAGTTGATGTCCTCTTAGGACTACAGTGGGGGGATGAAGGAAAAGGAAAAGTCGTTGACGTATTGACACCGAAGTATGATGTCATAGCACGTTTCCAAGGCGGCCCGAACGCCGGACACACCCTTGAGTTCGAAGGGCAGAAATACGTCCTACGCTCTATACCTTCCGGCATCTTCCAGGGCGGCAAGGTGAATATCATAGGCAATGGTGTCGTACTCGCTCCTGACCTCTTCATGGGTGAGGCGAAGGACTTGGAGAAAAGCGGACACTCGCTGAAGGAACGTCTGCACATCTCGAAGAAGGCTCACCTCATCATGCCAACACACCGCATCCTCGACGCGGCATACGAGTCGCTGAAGGGAAAGGACAAGGTAGGCACGACGGGAAAAGGCATCGGTCCTACATATACCGACAAGACCTCACGCAACGGTCTTCGTGTCGGCGACATACTCGACGGTTTCGAGGAGAAATATGCTGCTCATAAGGCACGCCACCTCAGCATACTCAGCTCTATAGGATATGAATATGACGCAGAGACACTGGCAGAGACGGAGCGCGTATGGATGGAAGGTGTGGAATATCTCAAAGGATTCCATATCGTCGACTCAGAGCATGAGGTGGGACGCATCCTCCGCGACGGGAAGACCATTCTCGCCGAGGGTGCTCAAGGCACCATGCTCGACATCGACTTCGGCTCTTATCCTTTCGTGACGTCGAGCAATACTATTTGCGCCGGTGCATGTACGGGTCTTGGCATAGGTCCTAACAAGATCGGTGAGGTGTTCGGCATCATGAAGGCATACTGCACACGTGTCGGAGCAGGACCGTTCCCTACGGAGCTCTTCGACGCTACGGGTCAGAAGATGCGCGACATAGGTCATGAATACGGTGCCGTGACAGGACGTGAGCGCCGTTGCGGATGGATAGACCTCGTAGCTCTGCGCTACTCTATCATGGTCAACGGAGTGACGCAGCTCATCATGATGAAGAGCGACGTCCTCGACACCTTCCCAACCATAAAGGCATGTACGGCATATAAGGTCAACGGCGTGGAGACACGTGACTTCCCTTACGACATAGAGAAAGGCATTGAGCCAGTATATGTCGAGATGCCGGGATGGCAGACGGACATGACGAAATATACCTCTGAAGACGAGTTCCCTCAGCAGTTCAAGGACTATATCAAGTTCCTGGAGGCAGAGCTCGAAACGCCTATCACGATAATATCAATAGGTCCTGACCGTGACCAGACGATAGTAAGGGGATAAGCAGGAGGAAAGTGATATAGGCAACCGGAGGCGATGACGCATCATCCTCCGGTTGTTTTTTAACAAAAGGCAACGTTCAAGGAAAAAAAGAAAGAATAAGGATATCATGGCACAAAAACCAGGCATACCAAAGGGTACCAGAGATTTCGGATCCGTAGAAATGGCGAAACGCAACTACATCTTCGACACCATAAAGGAGGTTTATGCCCTCTACGGCTATCAGCAGATAGAAACCCCGGCAATGGAGAACCTCTCCACGCTGATGGGAAAATACGGCGAAGAGGGTGACAAACTACTCTTTAAGATACTCAACTCCGGAGATTTCCTCCACGGCATGACGCCTGCCGACATAGAGACAAGCTCGCTGCAGCGCATAGCGTCGCATATCTGTGAGAAAGGCTTGCGCTACGACCTCACCGTGCCTTTCGCACGTTATGTCGTACAGCATAGGGAAGAGCTACAGATGCCTTTCAAACGCTATCAGATACAGCCGGTATGGCGTGCTGACCGTCCGCAGAAGGGCAGATACCGTGAGTTCTATCAGTGCGACGCCGACGTGGTGGGTTCTGACTCTTTGCTCAACGAGGTTGAACTGATGCAGATCGTTGACACCGTATTCACGAAGTTCGGCATTCGTGTGCAGATAAAGATCAACAACCGAAAGATACTCTCAGGCATTGCAGAGGTGATTGGCGAGCCGGAGAAAATAGTTGCCATAACGGTGGCTATCGACAAGCTCGACAAGATAGGTCTCGACGCCGTCAACGACGAGCTGCGACAGGCAGGAATATCGGAAGAGGCGATACAGAAGCTGCAACCTATCATAAACCTTGAGGGCTCGAACACCGACAAGCTCGACACCTTGCGTGACGTCCTGGCAGAGAGTGCCCTAGGTCAGAAAGGCATTGAGGAATGCCGATATATCCTTGAGGCTCTCTCGGGCACTCTGAAAAACGAGATACAGCTCGACCTCACCCTCGCCCGCGGCTTGAACTACTATACCGGAGCAATCTTCGAGGTGAAAGCCCTCGATGTCCAGATAGGCAGCATCACGGGTGGCGGACGTTACGACAACCTCACTGGCATTTTCGGCCTTCCGGGGCTCTCTGGCGTAGGCATCTCGTTTGGTGCCGACAGGATATACGACGTGCTGAACCAGCTCGACCTCTATCCAAAAGAGGCGGTAAACGCCACACGCCTGCTCTTCATAAACTTCGGAGAGAAAGAGACGGCATATTGCCTTCCTATTGCCGCCGAGGCAAGGCGCAGGGGAATACGTACTGAGGTGTTCCCTGACTCGGTGAAGATGAAGAAACAGATGGCTTATGCCAATGCCAAGGCTATACCTTTCGTCGCGCTCGCCGGAGACAACGAGATGGCTGAGGGCAAGATAACCCTGAAAAACATGCTGACAGGAGAGCAGCAGCTCGTAAAGCCAGAGGAAATGCTCGACATTGTTGAGGCGTAAAGCAAAAGCATAGACAAGCGCTCCCGAATTGGGCGTAAGCATAGAATATGCGCTCCCGAATTGGGTGTAAGCACAAAAACAGCTCCCACTGAACAGGTGGGAGCATCCCTTAAACCTAATAAAAAACACTGCCGCCCAGCCATGCTCTGGCGGCACAAACCGAAAAGTTATTATGAAACACTTTTTTTCTGTAGCAGCTATTGCCCTTGTGGCGATATTGCTCATGACGTCGTCGAAGAAGCAGACAACGATCTTCATGATCGGTGACTCCACCATGGCAGATAAAGACATCTCGAAAGGTTCGCCGGAGAGAGGTTGGGGCATGGTGCTGCAAGGCTTCTTCACCGAAGACATCGTCATTGACAATCATGCCCGCAACGGCCGTTCGTCCATCTCTTTCCGCAACGAAGGTCTTTGGGACGAGGTTATGAAACGCATCAAGCCCGGCGACTATGTCTTCATACAGTTCGGACATAACGACGAGAAACCTGACAAGCCGGGAAGCGTGAGGCATACCGACCCGGGGTCAACCTTCGACGAGACGTTGGAGAAATATGTCGTAGAGACAAGGGCGAAAGGCGGCATACCGGTGCTGTTCAACTGTGTGGAGCGCCGTCTGTTCTTCGACGAGCGTAAGGCTGCCGCCGACAGCTTGAAGCAGGACACCTCCATTGACGACGAGACACTCCGCGACACGAAATACGGCGACGAGCTGGTGAACACCGAATATCTCGTCCCGACACACTATACCCTCGACGGCGACTATACCGTGGCACCGCGTTTAGTGGCAAAACGCCTCAACGTGCCTTTCATTGACGCTAACTATATCAGCAAGGTCATGGAGCAGGACCATGGCGTGGTGGGGTCACGCAAGCTTCACCTCTGGCTGAAGCCGGGTGAGGTGGCAAGCATTCCTGACGGTCGCAAGGACAACACCCACTACAGCATATATGGCGCGCACACAATCAGTGGACTTCTCGTCGACGCCATAGGCAAGGAAGTCCCTGCTTTGCGTAAGTATATCTGCCATTACGACTATATCGTATCAGACAAGGGGCGCGGCAACTTCCTCACCCTACAGGAGGCTGTCGACGCAGTGCCTGCTGACGGCTCGGCAACAATCCTCGTGCTCGACGGAAAGTTCAAGAAACCGCAGACAACGAAGAAGATAAAATACGATGTCCGCTCAACGGCGGAACTGCAGTAGTTTTCAGCACATTAAAACAACAAGACACATAATGTGCATGATGACAGTATAACGCAGCCACACATGTCATGGCAGCCTTTGCGTCATGTACTTCGGAAAATATTATCCTGACCTTGACATATCAGAAGACAATAATACGTATGCCGCGTGCCTTCCATACTCTCTGGAGGGTCGGGGCATACGTATATTTTTTTCTCTTCGCCACGCTGTGGTTCCTTTCTTCCTGCGCCACGAAAGAGACGCTTGACGAGGGCGTCTGGGAGGTGAAGAAAGTCAGCGTGCTCTCCGACAACAGCTCGCTGCCTACGGGTAAATACAAGGCTTATGTGTTGCAGCAGCCGGGCATGAAAGAGGGCAAGCGCATGCACATAGCTTACGACACCCTCCTCACGCGCCGTTCGTGTCAGGACATCGCCACGGCAATGGCCAACGACGGCTTCCTCGATGCCACGGTGACGTCGGTATGTCATGTCAGGAAACATACGCAGAAGAAGCGCAACCCCCGTTGTGAGGTGACCTACCTTCTTCATCCCGATACACCTTATTATATAGGGAGGGTGAGATATGACATCCGCGACCCCCGCATCGACTCGCTTCTCAGGGCGTCGTACACCTTCCGTCTGAAAGAAGGCCAGCAGTTTTCTGTCAGTGCTCTCAACGCCGAGCGTTCGCATATCAGCAGTTTCCTTCAGCAGCAAGGTTTCTATAAGTTCAACAGAGACTTCATACACTATATCGCCGACACGATAGGCAAGGACCATAGAGTGGACGTCACGATGCACCTGTCGCTCTATCGTGCCAACAGCCGTATGAAAGAACAGCACCATTCGTGTTACACCATTCGTGACATCTCTTACGCCACGGGTCAGGACGGCGTACGCCTGAACCTCCGTCCCTCCGTACTCGACGAGAACACCATGCTGAGGAAAGGCACGGCGTATGACGCCTCTGCGCTTCAGCAGACCTACCAGCGCTTTGCCCGTCTCAACGCACTGACATACACAAACATCCATTTCACCGAAAACAACGACACCTCCTCCCTCGACAAAACCCTCGACTGCCTCATCCAGCTCTCGCCCCGTAAGCCCAACACCCTCTCCCTTCAGCCGGAAGGCACCAACACGTCGGGCAACCTCGGTGCTGCCGTCTCTGTCCTTTACGAGAACCATAACATCTTCCGTGGCTCAGAGACCTTCTCGCTCGAACTGCGTGGTGCTTACGAAGCCATAACGGGTCTTGAGGGTTATAACAGCCAAGACTATGTGGAGTACGGCATAGAGTCACGCTTGGAGTTTCCACGTTTCATCCTTCCCTTCGTCTCCCGTACGTTCCGTCGCAGCGTGTTGTCAACGAGTGAGTTGAGCGTGGCTTACAACCTTCAGAACCGTCCGGAGTTCCACCGCCGCATGTTCTCCATGAAGTGGAGGTATAAATGGGGTGAGCCTCACCACCACAGCAAGTACACCCTCGATGTCCTTGACCTGAACTACATCTACATGCCTTGGATATCAGAGACGTTCAAGCACGACTACCTCGACTCCCTTTCGAACTACAACGCTATTCTTCGCTATAACTACGAAGACCTCTTCATCATGAAGATAGGTTTCGGAGGCACGTACAACAACGGCGTCAACGCCCTGAAGTTCAACGTCGAGACGGCAGGCAACCTGCTCAGTGCCGTAGCCGCTGTCTTCCCCTTCCCCCGCAACTCCAGCAACCAGCGTACGCTGTTCAACATCGCCTACGCCCAGTATGTCAAGGGCGACCTCGACGCCACCCATATCATTCCCCTCACTCCGAGTTCAGAGCTTGTGCTCCACGGCTTTGTCGGCGTGGCATATCCCTACGGCAACAGCAGCGTGCTGCCTTTCGAGAAACGCTATTTCTCCGGTGGTGCGAACAGCGTGAGAGGGTGGAGCGTGAGAGGCCTCGGCCCCGGGACGTATCAAGGCACCGACGGACGTATAGACTTCATCAACCAGACGGGCGACGTCAAGATAGACCTTAACATGGAGTACCGCACGTTCCTCTTCTGGAAGTTCTATGGCGCCTTGTTTGTCGACGCCGGCAACATCTGGACAATCCGCGACTATGAGGGTCAACCCGGCGGCCAGTTCCGCTTCGACAGGTTCTACCGTCAGTTTGCCGTGGCTTACGGTCTTGGCGTTCGTCTGAACTTCAACTACTTCATCCTCCGCTTCGACGGCGGCATGAAAGCCGTGAACCCTGCATATTCTGACAGCAAAGAGCATTACCCCCTTCTTCATCCGAAGATGTCGCGAGACTTCGCCTTCCATTTTGCCGTAGGCTTGCCGTTCTGACGGTATGGCTGCGGCATTTTTTTTACTCCCGTTTTCTTCACGTTTCGCAGCTTACGTGGTGTGTTTTATAGAAAAAAAGCCAAAGAAAGCGACAAAACTCCCAAAAACATTGATGTATATCAATATGTATGGATATTTTAACAAGAAAGTAACGTCTTTATAGAAAATTTTGTTTAATTTTGCATACGTAATATTAAAATAGGTGAGTTATATATAAGATTTTTTTTTATTCAAACTATTCAATAATCAAATCATTTCACAGTTATGCAGAAAAAGATTTCTTTTCTTGTCGCTATGATGATGCTGGTAGTCAGTGCTGCAATGGCACAGATTACCACGTCGAGCATGGCTGGCAAGATCTCTGCTGATGGACAGGAAGTGATCGGAGCGACCATCGAGGCTGTCCACCAGCCTTCCGGCACCCGATACAACGCCGTGTCCAACGCAAAAGGTATGTTCACGATCAACGGTATGCGTGTTGGCGGTCCATACGAGGTTTCTGTCTCATACATCGGTTACCAAACGAGTAAGGTCGGCGGCATCACGCTTGTGCTCGGTGAGACATACAATCTCAACGTCTCTCTCTCTGAGGACTTGGCAGCTCTCGGCGAGGTTGTCGTGATAGGGCGCAACACGAAGTTCACCACGGAGAAGACCGGTGCTTCGACGAACATCTCCAACGCACAGATACTCAACACCCCGACAGTGACGCGCAGCATCACCGACTTCACACGCCTCTCGCCATACGGCGGCAACGGCATGACCTTCCAAGGTGCTGACGGCCGTACGGCGAACTTCACTGTCGACGGTGCGAACTTCAACAATAACTTCGGTCTTTACGACAAACTACCTGGCGGCGGCAACCCAATCTCTATCGACGCCATCGAAGAGCTTCAGGTTGTCATCTCTCCTTACGACGTCCGTCAGACGAACTTCATAGGTGGTGGCATCAACGCCATTACGAAGTCGGGAACGAACACCTTCCGCGGCACGGCGTATATCTACCATAAGAACGAGAACCTGCGTGGTGACGCCATCGAGCGTGTCCAGATTCTCGGTGCCCGTGAAAAAGACCAGCAGACAACCTATGGTCTCACCCTCGGTGGTCCTATCATCAAGGACAAGCTGTTCTTCTTCGTAAACGGAGAAATGGTGAAAACCCCTACGATAGCCAACCGCTGGCGTGCTTCTCAGTATGGCATAGGCGATGCAGACAACTATATCTCACGCGTCACGCCTGCCGACCTTCAGGCAGTTTCCGACTATGTCAAGAACAAGTATGGCTACGACACGGGTTCGTTCAACAGCTTCCCTGCCGACGAGAAGAACTATAAGTTCCTCGCCCGTCTCGACTGGAACATCACGAACAACCACCGTCTTGCTCTTCGATACAACTACACGAAGAACCGCAGCTGGAACCCTCCTAGCACAACGTCCATGGACGGTGGCACGCGTGCTGCCGAGGCTCGTACGTCTCTCTACGGCATGTCTTACGCCAACTCGATGTATGCCTCTGACAACCTGGTTCACTCTGTCTCTTTCGACCTCAACAGCCGTCTGTCGGAGAATCTCTCTAACCAGCTCCTCGCAACATATTCGAAGCTTGACGACGTCCGTGCCTCAAACTCCAGCGAGTTCCCGTTCATCGACATCCTCGACGGCGGTCAGAAGACCGTTGACGGCACTGCCGACGCTGACGGCACGAACAACTACATCTCTCTCGGCTATGAGCTCTTTACTCACAACAATGCCGTCCACAACACCGTATGGAACGTTCGCGACGACGTGACGTATTACCTCAACAGCCACAAGATCACGGCAGGTCTCGGCTTCGAGCATCAGATGGCCGACAACATGTACATGCGTAACGGCACGGGTTACTATCGCTATAAGAGCCTTGAGGACTTCTTCTCCGGTGCCACACCAGAGGTTGTCTGTCTCACCTACGGCTATGGCGGCGAGAAAGATCCGGCAGCACGTGTGCAGTTCGGCAAGCTGGGCGTGTATGCCCAGGACGAGTGGAATGTCCTCGACAACCTGAAGCTGACGTACGGTTTGCGCATTGATGGTTTCTTCTTCAACAATTCCGACATTATGAGAAACCAGAAGATCTATGACCTGGAATACCGCGGCCAGCATATCGACACCGGCAAGTGGCCTTCCAACGCCCTGAACTTCTCTCCGCGTGTCGGCTTCACATGGGATGTCTTCGGCGACAAGAGCCTGAAGGTCCGCGGCGGTACGGGTCTCTTCACGGGCCGTCTGCCTCTCGTGTTCTTCACGAACATGCCTACCAACTCCGGCATGGTGCAGTATAAGGCACAGCTCGGTCCTTCTATATCCTACAAGACCCTTCCTGCCGATGTTCAGAAGAACTTTGCCGACATGGACGCCGTCATGAACCAGTTCTCCGGCGGCCTTGTTACCGACGCACAGGGCAGGGCTTCCGCTCAGGCACTCTACGACAAGCTCATCTCCATGGGCTTCCCACAGACAATCACCCCGGAGGAGGGTTCTTTGCCAAGTGCCATAAACGCCGTTGACCCTGACTTCAAGATGCCGCAGGTATGGAAGTCGTCAATAGCTGTTGACTATCAGTTCCCGACATCCTTCCCATTCTCCATCACTGCTGAGGGTATATACAACAAAACTATCAACGCTGCAACAATCTCTGACTGGTCGATACCTGACGTTGGCGGCTTCGCCCACCTCAACGGTGCAGACAACCGTCCGCTGTTCCCGAAGGGTTTCCGCACCGGCACGAAGGCTTTCGTCCTTGAGAACACCAGCCGCGGCTATGGCTGGTCGGCGAGTGTCCAACTCTATGCCGAGCCGGTGAAATGGATGAGCCTCATGGCTGCTTACACCCACACGGTGTCGAAGGAGGTCACCTCGCTTCCTGGTTCTGACGCTGAGTCAGCATTCACATACGTTCCTACCGTTCAGGGTCCTAACAAGATCCGTCTCCACAACAGCAAGAACGTCACTCCTGACCGTTTCATCGCTTCGCTTACCACTCACGACAAGAGCGGCAACCACTTCAGCCTTATCTATGAGACCTGGCGCGGCGGTTACAACTATTCTTACATGACCGTGAACGACATGAACGGTGACGGATATAACTACGACGCTATCTACGTTCCTACCGACGAGCAGGTGAAGAACGGCGACTTCCGCTTCGTCAGCGAAGACGACAAGACACGCTTCATGGATTACGTCCACAACAACAGCTACCTGAAGAACCGCCAGGGCAAGTATGCCGAGGCTTACAGCCTCTACTCTCCATGGGTACACCGCATAGACTTCAGCTACAAGCATGACTTCAAGCTCGACGTTGCGAAGACGTCGCACAAGCTCCAGCTCAGCTTCGACATGAAGAACGTCCTGAACTTCTTCAACTCGTCGTGGGGCGTCAGCAAGTACCTCAACCCGGCTATCGGCTCCGACCCTCGCATCCTGAAGTATGAGGGTGTTGACGCTGACGGATATGCTACCTTCTCGACACCTAAGGTCATCAACGGCGACGTGAAGACTTTCGTGCCGTACCACGCTATCGGACAGTGCTGGTATGCTTCTATCGGCATAAAGTACTTCTTTAACTAATCACGTGAGATAAAAAAGATTAACGACAATGAAGATAAAATATTTTTTCACAGCTCTTGCCGCTGCCCTCACCCTGCTCGTCAGCTGTAGCAGCGATGAGGATATGGCAACACTAAACTCCGTGCAGGTATCGTCGTCGTATGTCGCTCTGCCGGCAGCTGGAGGCTCAACGACAATCACGGTTCGTGCAAACGGCGATTGGGAGATAACAGAAGTGCCGGGGTGGCTCAAAGTGGCTCCGGAAAAGGGTACGGCGGGAGAGACGGACGTGACGTTCACCGTCGTGGCAGCAACAAAGACAAACACCGCCACGGTGAAGCTGAACTGCAACGGCGAGACACAGCTCATCAACGTCCTGCAGCAGACAGAGAAGGTAGAACTGCCGCTCTCTACGTGTAAGGAAGTGATAAACGGTGCCGACGGCGACACATACCGTGTGAAGGGTACTGTGACACGCATCGTCAACACTACGTACGGCAACTGGTATCTCGTCGACCAGACAGGCGAGATATACATCTACGGCACTCTCGACAAGAGCGGTGCAGAGAAGAACTTCCTCAGCCTTGGCCTTGAGGCTGGCGACATCGTGACGGTGGAAGGTCCCAAGAAGACGTACGGCTCCACCGTCGAGCTTGTCAACGTCACCGTGGTGTCTATAGAGAAGTCTCTCGTTAAGGTCAACGAGCTGTCTGTCAGCGAGGTGGCAAAAGAAGGCGGTGAGTTTACCGCATACCTAACGTGCAAGGGCGACGGCGTGAGCGTAGAGACTCCTGTCGACTGGCTTTCTGTCAAGGGCATCAAGACAGAAGGCGAGAACGCCGAGGTGACCTTCGCCGTGGCTCCTAACGACGGTGGCGAGCGCAGTGCTACGCTAACCTTCGTGACGACGTCGAAGGGCAAGGAATATACCGCAACGGCAGACATCGTGCAGAAGGGTTCGATAGTGCCTGTTACGGTGGCAGAGTTTGAGGCTGCTGCCGTAGGCGACGCCCAGTACCGTCTGACGGGTCTTGTTACAAAGGTCGACGACGCCGCAACGGGCAAGTACTACATCAGCGACTATACCGGCAACCTCTATGTCTATAAGGCTTCCGGCGAGGTGGCTCTCAACGACGTCGTGACCCTCGTGGGCAAGCGTGCCGAGTATAAGGGTGTCGCTCAGGTTGGCAGTGGCGTGCTTGAGGAGACTCATGTCTCTGCTGCTCCTGTCTCCTGCAAGGACTTCAACGCTGCTGCCGACGACAACGCGAAGTATTATGTCCTGACAGGTACCATTACCGAGATAGCCAACGAGAAGTACGGCAACCTCTACATCGAGGATGAGTCGGGCGAGAAGGTTTATCTCTATGGCTGCTATGGCGACTGGAGCGGTGTCAACAAGCAGAACTTCGTAGCTGCAAGCGGCATTGCTGTCGGCGACAAGATCACCGTGGTGACCATCAAGACTTCTTACAACGGCACCGCACAGGGCAAGAACGCTGTCTGCTTCGGAATAGAGAAGCAGTAATGTTTGAGCAGTAATGTTTGAGCAGAAATGTTTGAGCAGTAATGTTTGAGCAGAAATGTTTGAGCAGAAATGTTTGAGCAGAACTGTTTGAGCAGGAATGTTTGAGCAGAACTGTTGCTTATAGAAAAAGCGATAAAGCTTTGTCTTCCTTATGTATGGGAATTCATGGCATAAAGAAAAATGGGGGCGCACTGTCAGTTCGGTGCGTCCCCATTGGGTTTTAAAGGTTGTGTGTACTAAATGCTAACTCCGGCTGCTGAGGGAGTTGTGGCTGTGAGGCTGTTAGGTTTAACCTATTGTGAAGCCGAGTGCGGAGAGTAATGCGGTGATTGTTGTCAGCGCGATGTTTATGATAACGCTCCATTTGTTTTTGTTTTCCTGTGTCATGATTGTTTTCTGTTTATAAGGTTAGTATAATCTTTTATGCCGAGAAATGTGGCGCAGAGCACCAGCAGTTGTGCTACAAGTACGAGCACCGAACGGTCTATGACTCCTGTCGGCGGAAGGAGCAGCGATGTGGCAGCGAAGATTATTGCTGCCACAAAGCTGTAGAGAGCAATGTTTGTCTTCATAAGCTATCATTCAATCATGCTCTCCCTGTCTATTCGTCTTCCGGCATATCTCCTCCTCCTCCTTCGGTCTTGAAGAGAGCCGTGAGAGAGATGTCTGCGTTCATGGTGACAGTTCGGGAAGCGTTAGTGTCACCGTCGCTCCACTCCTGGAAGGTGTATCCGCTGTTTGCCACAGCAGTTACGGAAGCCTCCGTTCCGTCGTCATACTGTCCTGCTCCCGTTACGTTTCCGCCTTCAGCAGGCGATGCGTTGAGCGTCAGTGTTCGCTTCACGGGTGTTCCGCTACCTCCCGAGGTTGTCGTTCCCGTAGCCGGCAGTGTCACGTTCCCGTCTTCGTCCATGTATTTTACTACCACCTGACGTACGTTGCTGAACTTCATCTGCCGCTTGAGCGTCTGTGCCTCCTGGTAAGCCTTTGTACCCTTCTCGCCGTTCTCCTCCGACGGTCGGTTGTTGCGGAGCCATGCCGAAGCCTGACGTGCCTGTGTTGCGAACTTCTCCATCTGGTCTTTCTGCTCCTGTGTTGGCTCTCCCGTCGGCTTGTTCTTGTATTTCGCAAGGTGTATGCGGTTAGAGCTTGAGTTTGTAGCGAAGTAATCGCTGCTTCCGCTGCCGTACTTTCCAGAGATGCCCTGGATGACGTCTATTGGCGTTATGCGTGCCATGGTTGTTTTCCTCAAAGCGTCACAGATGTAAAGTCTGTGCACCATTTCTATTCCGTTGAGGACGGTTTTTGTTAATGTGGGTTCGGTTAATTCCCACCGTTTGATGAAAGAAAAGTTTGCCTCGCTTAGTCGGCAGACGTCTCGGGTTGCCGGCGTCATGCCCGAGCGTGAAGGTCTTATATGAGTCCTAATTGCCTCCTAATTGAATGGCTTGGATTTTAACCTAAATCCTGTTGCAAAGGTACGACATTTTCCGACGTTTTGCAATAGTTGTCACGCCGCACGTGAGGCGTTGTCACGGATGTTGGAAAAAATGTTGTCACGGATGTTGGAAAAAGCGGGGGCGTTACCCGTTACCTGTTACCTTGCAATTGCTCTGCATTGTGCAAGTGAGACTCTTTAAACGCTAAAATATGTGAAATTCTTATATTTTTTAATTTGCGAATAAAGTTTAATATGAGTTTATATATTTTGTATATAAATATA